>VMSR01000235.1 GCA_013792075.1 Desulfobacula sp. | reverse complement strand
TGTTCTGGATGTATTCCCATCCGGCAGTCTACATCATGATTTTGCCGGGCATGGGGGTGATCTCCGAGATTATTCCTGTTTTTGCCAGAAAGTCCATCTTCGGATACAAGGCCATTGTCGCATCTTCCATGGCCATTGCCGTGGCAGGGTCCCTTGTCTGGGCCCATCATATGTATACCAGCGGCATGAGCGACACCGCCGTATTTGTGTTTTCCCTTCTGACCTTTGTGGTGGCCATCCCCTCTGCCATCAAGGTTTTTTCATGGGTGGCAACCCTGTACAAGGGGGCCATCGAGATGAGTCCGCCCCTGTTTTTATCCTTGTGCTTTATTTATCTGTTTTCCGTTGGGGGGCTCACCGGTCTTGTGGTGGGAGCGGCCGGCACGGATATCCATGTCCATGATACCCATTTTGTGGTTTCCCATTTTCATTTTACCATGTTCGGGGGGACCGGCTTTGCCTTTTTTGCAGCCCTCCACTATTGGTGGCCCAAGATGTTCGGGCGGATGTACAATTTCAAACGGGCCTATATTGCTAGTGTTTTGGTCACCGGCGGTTTTGTCTTCCACTATGTGCCCATGTTTATCCTGGGGATGCAGGGCATGCCGCGACGCTATTATGACTATCTCCCCCAGTATGCCACGGGCAATTTTCTGGCAGGTTTCGGGGCCTTGTTCATGATTGTCGGCATCTTCATGATGATGGCCAATCTTTTGGTGTCCTTGAGAAAAGAAAGGGATGCCCTGGCGGATCCCTGGGGAGGGGTGACCTTGGAATGGATGACCCCGTCACCGCCCCCCCTTCATAATTTTGTCACCGAACCCGTGGTCTTGGATTATCCCTATGATTTTTCCGGGGTGATCAAGAAATTTGCCAAAAAACCAAAGGGAGCCTGAATGATTTCTCAAGTGAACGAACCAGGGAAAACAGATGAAGCCGGAAAGAAATTGGGGATGTGGCTCTTTCTCTATACCGAAATTATCTTGTTTGGCGGGCTTTTTGTTCTCTATGCCGTTTATTTGACCCGGTATCCAAATGAGTTTATTGAAGGGGGCAAGGAGCTGAATCGGATATTCGGGGTGGTCAATACCATCATTTTGCTCATCTCCAGTTTTGCCGTGGCCGCTGCCATTACCGCCGTACAAAAGGATCAGAGAAAACTTGCCCTCTGGGCCATTGGGGGGTCTCTTGGCTGCGGGGCGATCTTTTTGGTGAACAAGTATTTTGAATGGGGACACAAGATCGCCCTGGGGATTTATCCCAATTCAGAAAGGCTTTTGGACGGGCCGGACGGGCAGAATATGTTTTTTGGGCTCTACTATGTGATCACCGGGCTCCACGGGCTCCACATCGTCATCGGCATGACCTTTTTGGCGGTCAGCTTTGGGTTTGTCCTGGCCGGGAAGGTGACGGCCAAACGATTTGCCCTCCTGGAAAATGCCGGACTTTATTGGCATTTGGTGGATTTGATCTGGATATTTGTCTTTCCGCTTTTTTACCTGATTATCTGATGTGAGGGAGAGTACCATGGAAAAAAAGGATCATATCTTTTCCTATAAGACGCTTTTTTATGTGCTTTTGGCATTGCTGGCCCTGACCGGTGTTACCGTGGGAGCCTCTTATGTTCATTTGGGCAAATTCAATGTGTGGGTGGCCCTGGGCATTGCATCCCTCAAAGCCACCCTGGTGCTCATGGTTTTCATGCATTTGAAATTTGAGGGCAGGGCATTGATTCTCTCTTTTCTTTCGACCGTGTTTTTCTTGGCCATTATGATTGGTTTCACATTCTGGGACGTTGCATTCAGGTGAGGTATAAATATGACTGACATAATAAATCCAGTAACCTTGGTGGACCGATCTTTTTACCTGATCATCGGGTTTTCCTTTGTTTTTTTGTTTGCCATCACCCTGGTAATGATTTTTTTTGTGATCCGTTACCGGCGCAGCATTCACCCGAATCCTTCGGATATCCGGGGGAATGTATGGCTTGAGATCGCCTGGATTACCATCCCCACCTTTATTGCCCTTGCCATGTTTGTATCCGGGTGGCAGGCCTATACCGGACTTCGGAATGTGCCGGAAGGGGCCCTGGAAATTCAGGTCATGGGACAGTCTTTTTCCTGGATTATTGTGTATGACAATGACAAGGAGACGGAAAACGAAATTGTGGTGCCCGTGAACACCCCGGTGAAGCTGAATATTACCTCTTTGGATGCGATTCACTCGTTGTTTATCCCGGCTTTCAGGGTCAAGGTGGATGCGGTCAAAGGCCTTACAACCTATGCCTGGTTTATTGCCCAGGAAAAGGGAGAATATTTTTTCCAGTGCACTGAGTTTTGCGGCACCGGCCATGCCGATATGGTGGGGGTGATAAAAGTGGTTTCCCAGGAAGAATATGATGAATGGATCAATGAAGAAGATGACTGGTAATCCTGCCTGGTTCCAGGAAACCCTTCTGCCCCGACCCCGGAATTGGCCGGGGTTGATTTTTGAACTGACCAAGATTCACCTGAGTCTGTACATTGCCCTGTCAGCCGTTTTCGGCCATGTTTTGGCCCAGGACCAATTTTCCATGGCATCCCTGAAATTGGGAGCCTTTGTTTTGGCGTTAGCGGCCGGGTCAGCCGTTTTAAACCATATCCAGGACCAAAAATTTGACCTCTGGTTTGCCCGGACCCGGAACCGGTGCCTTGTACAAAAAAGAATCTCCCCTCCCCGGGCAGGTCTTATTTCCATTTTTCTGATCTTGATTGGCCTTGGGGGACTTTATGTCTGCTTTCCAGGTTTGGGAACCGCCGGCATTGGCCTTGGGGCCCTGGTTTGTTACAACGGGCTTTATACCCCTTTGAAAAAAAGATCACTCGGGGCTATTTTCCCGGGCACGCTTTGCGGTATGCTGCCTCCGGCCATGGGATGGGCTTCGGTTCCACAACACCTGTCCGTCAATGATGTTACCGGTATTTTTATGGTCATGTGTATTTTTGGGTTGTGGCAGGTCCCCCATTTTTTTATGATTCTGCTCAAACAATCCCAAGAAGAGCTGGAAGCCGCTCCATACCCCAGCTTTACCCGCGTTTTTCCCAAAAACCAGATCAAAGGGCAGATCCTCATATGGACCAGTCTCTATGGTATGGGGATTCTCCTTTTTCTGCTGAAAGGCTGGATGCACTCTTCGGGGCTTGTCTGGGCCCTGGGCTTTTCCGCCCTGGGGCTTCCTTTGTTGCTGGCCACACTTTTTGGATACAAACGCTCTTCCCACGGCCTCTCCTTCGGTTTTTTCGCCATTAATCTGTCCATGCTTTTGTTCATGGGCCTGGGCATCCTGGATCGCCTCTAACCTGGCCGGAACCCGATAAGACAGGTCAATCACGACCCTTCAAATTTTTATTGGCCAAACAAATGCAATAGCGTTGCATACCCTTCTTTTTCAAGGTCTTCCTTTGGAATGAATCTAAGGGCTGCCGAATTAATGCAATACCGCAATTTGGTCGGGGCAGGGCCGTCGGTAAACACATGGCCCAGATGGGCATCAGCCGTTTTGCTTCTTGCCTCAATCCTGCGCATGAAAAAGGAAGTGTCTTCGATCTGTACAACCGCTTCTCCGTCAATGGGTCTGGTAAAACTGGGCCAGCCGGTTCCTGAATCAAATTTGTCCGTGGATGAAAACAAGGGTCTGTTGGAAATGATGTCCACATAGATCCCCTGGCGTTTATTGTCCCAAAATGCGTTGTCAAAGGCAGGCTCTGTTCCGTTTTCCCGGGTCACCCGATATTGGAGCTCCGTCAGTTTTTTTTTAAGGGCTTCGTTTGTGGGCAGCTGCTGTTTTGCCGGGGGCGTCAGGGCCTGGGTTTCGGATGCCCTGTTTTTCTCAAAGACACGGTTGTTATCGTTTTCCCAGAATTTTTTAATGAACGTATCCCTTCCGGATCCAGCCCGGTAATATTTATACCGGATGGGATTTTTCTTGTGATAATCCTGGTGATAGGTTTCTGCCACGTAAAACGGGGTTGCGGTCAACACCTCTGTGGACACAGGGGTGTTAAAAATTTTAGATTTGTTGATCAAGTCAATTATTTCCCTGGCCTGGACCCTTTGAACCTCTGTATGGAAAAAGACAGCCGACTTATACTGGGTTCCCCTGTCTACAAAGGATCCTTTGGCATCTGTGGGATCTATTTGCTGGAAAAAAATCTCCAACAGAGTTTTATAAGAGATGATATTCGGATCATAGGTGATCCGGATGGCTTCAAAGTGGCCGGTTGCACCTGATGAAACCTGTTCATAGGTCGGGTCCTTTTCAGGTCCGCCGGTATAGCCGGATACCACATTTACTACCCCGTCACGTCCTTCAAAGGCAGATTCTACACACCAGAAACAGCCGCCTGCAAAGGTTGCTGTCTCAATCTGATCGTTATTTTTCAAAATAGTCTCCTTTTGTTCACCAGCAAGTTTGTTGTCGGCGTATAGAAGAACACCTGCCGATATGACAAATGCCAATGCCAGAAATAATAGGGTTGCGAGTTTCATGGTTTCTCCCATCATGATAAGTTACGCCTAACTTTAGGATAGGCATGAATGGTTGAAATGCAAGTGACTGGAATTAGAAAGGTGGTGCAAGAACCTCAAAGATATCACCCATTTTACACAGCAGAGGTTGTTTGTCCGGGTGCCTAGAGATTTTTTTCTGCGTGGATAATGGCGGCAAGACCTGTGTGGAGATTTCGGAGGATCCGGTTTTCGGAAATTCCCAGTCGCTGTTTATTGGAGATATCAAAAATGGCGCGGTCAACAGAGGTATTCTCACCCCCTGTTCCCCGGATCTGGAGGTGGTGTTGGTTTGCCAGGTGGTTTAAGAGATCCTGATGCTTTTCAAGTCTTCTCAAACAAATATGGACCCCTGCCCGCATGGCCGTTCCGATATTGGTAGGGCAGGAGGTCAGAAATCCGTATTTTTCATCAACGGCAAACCTGAGCTGGGCGCCCAAATGGTCCAGCCCAAGGAGGAGCCGGTTAAATACCCCGCAAACATCCGAAGAGGATTCCATGGAAATGATTCGCAAATGATCCTCTTCATTGACCCAGACCATAAACTGTTCATTCCGGCTGGAAAAAAATCCCCGGGAATCGGGAAAATTTCGGTTTATGCCGGCCGCATCCTGGAAACGATCCCCTTTGGGAAAGGCCAGTCTCTGGGAGAGAAAGTCCTGCATTTGGGACCTGCCAAGGTCTTTGAATGAAAGGTATTTGCCGTCTATCTCACGGGGCATTTTTCTAAGGGCTTGTGAGACAGAAAATTCCACTTGACCCCGGTCCTGGGAACCAATGTGGCAGGGAAATGAAAATCCTTTCAGATTCCGGGCCACCCGGATTCGGGAAGACACAATAAAGTTTTTATCCGGATCCAATGGGGCAAGAAGGATTGGGTCAAGGCCGGGTCTATGTTCAAAGGGGTCTTCCACAGCGTGGTAGGCGTGGATAATGGGATCCAGTATGGGGGCGAACAATGAATAGGCCTCGGCATCACCTGCATAGATTCCGATATGGCTGTCCGGATTGCAAAGGCCCGATTGGATGGCCGCATCAAGGGTGAATCCGGTCCTGGTTTTCAGGCAGGCCAATTGTTCATACACTTCCGGTGTGAGGTATCGCTTTACCAGAGCGCAGGAATCCGGGTGGAATCGAGGAAAACCCAAGGGTTCTAATCTTTAATTTTCATAGGCAGAGGCTTGGGACGAAATCCCCCTGGCAAGCGTGGTCTGGATTTTATCGAGCACCAGGCATTCGGCATGGCATTTGGGAAGTGCTTTTTTGTTTTCGCAGTTCAAGCAGGGGCTCTTGGTTAAATACCCGATCTCAAAATCAAACAGATCTCTTTTTATTGAATTGTCCATAGGCTTTTCTATCTAAAAAAATTAAAAAATCAAGTATATATCATGTTCCAGGGAGTCGTCAATATCCAAGAGATATTTGCAGCAATTCTCGATGGGTGAACATGAACATGCCTGAAAATGCATTCTGAAAAAATTTGAATCTATTTTTCGAAAACAAAACAATCGCATATAGCATTTTAACCGATCTGTTTTTGTCTTCAACAGGTGTGCCTTTTACCCGGCACCGTCAGGGTAAAGGGGCGCCGCTAAATCCCATCCGCTCGTCCGTAGCGGATGGGAATCGGAAATGATCGAATCTATACCGTCCTGGTGATTCGCTCATTTACGACGCCCTGCCCCTTCACCCTGCCGATGCCTGGAAACCTTTGTTCATCACAGGCACTCGCATAAAAAGCCCTATAGCGAGAAATCAACGCCTGGCTCGCATAATTTTTATAATATACAGGAATACGTAATAATGTCTTACAATGCCGTTCTTGGCTCATATAATTTAGTGCCAGGTGTCAGAATAATATCCTTCCCAGGCACAAGATATGGGATCATGCCACGATTCAAAAAATCAGAAGAATGCTCCTGCTATTCTGCAATTGCTGAAAGCCTTGAAAAGATAGCAATATAACCATTATTCCTCTTGGCTTTCCTCGTTTTTCATTTCTATATACCAGTCTTCCTTGCCATAAAGTTCATCTGAACATTCAGGACATATACCATGACTGAATTGTGCATCAGAATGTGTCTGGATATAACCTTCAATTTGGTTCCAATACCCTTTTGCAAGACCCTTTCCGGATGCTGGTATCAAAAAGCGGTTCTGAAAAAATAAATAAAGAGGGCTCTGTCTTGGCGGGTACAATACAGAGCCCTCTGCTTAAGGGATATCTCAAATTGTCCGATCAACTCAATTATCCTCAAAAACCACTTCCGTCATGTCAATTATAAAATAATCGAAGCACTATTTTTCCGAATTTTAATGCTTTACAGAGCCATTACTATACCAATGCAGCTAAAAAGCATGACTCCTTGAAAAGTAGAATTATAAAACCTCTAATTTTCTTTGCGTGAATCCCTGTTTCCTCTGTGATCTCTCTTTCTGGATTTTAGGGTCCAGGCCGTTGGGTTGGCGCAATACTCCTCCGAAGCATCAATTTGATAAGGGGTCCGGTCAACGTCCACCGATACTGTGAAACAGGTATCCATGCGCTGAAAAGTATACCGGCTGCTTGGAAGATTGAAATTCGTTACACCACGGGGGATACGAACCGTATCCGTCTGCACCACAACCTGATCACTGTCCTGTATGCGGATATTTCCCCGGATATGTCTCCCATCATTTCTAATCCTTACCACGAAACTGACTTCCTGGCCGGGAGAAGCAGGATCGGGGGTCATCCGAAGTCCTTCAACAGTGAGATCAACTCCATGACCTCGCCTTGAATTTTCATGGCAGAATGCTGTTGTCATTGTGATTGGCACCCACCTATGATCGATATTCGCCTGTATGGTGAAGCAACGTTGTTCTCCGCGGGAAAACTGAATATTTGTCTCAGGAAAATCAATCTGATTGTTGCCCGGGCGTAGGTAGGCATCTTTTAGCTGGGTGACAACCCTGTCCCCGTCCAAAACAGCAATGACAAGTTTCACCTCATAACGAGAACCATTTGCAATAATCGTGCGGAAGGCAACAGGCTGGCCGTCCCGGGGAGAGTCCGGAGTCATCTCCATTTGAACAACCGTGAGTACATCAAGATTGACCCGTCTATCGTTATTTCCGAAAATTTCTTGAAGTAACCTATCAAGTTCGGCATGCGCCAAGACGGGAACTATCAGGAGAAACGCAATAGAAATAATCATCCACAGTTTTTTCATCATTTTTCCTCCTCTTAGTCTTTCCCTTCACTTTGTGAAACCTGCCGTCCGCCTTGGCCTTGAGAAGCGCGATCTGCGCGTTCCATTCCTCGAACTGCGCATCGAGCTTTTCTTCATATGCTTTGCGTTTCTCCTTCATTTAAAACTCCTTTCAATTTATTGAGTGTATATTCATAAAATTCACTTCCTGAGTCACTTATTGGATGCCCTGCCGATGTCTGAGAGGGTCACTGTGATGATCTCATAGATAGTCGTTGCAAGAGCAGCGACAAAGAACATCATTACCGTGATAAGAATCACGATTCCTGTTATCGTATCCAACATGTGTAATATCAGGACCAACTTGACAGCCAGGGGCATGGTGAACCACCCTATCACTGTGGAAAGACACACTGCAAAAACCATGCGAACCTTATTAGCCCGGGCGCCGCTAAACATCCCAAAGATGAAAATCATCACAGCCAGCACAAGAGCAACGACACACAAGGTATTATTAATCACCGGCCAGACAAAAGATGCAATATTTTCTGACGGCATAGTCCACCTCCTGATAGTTTTCACGTTGACGGGGTTGAATCCACTATCCCCTATAAAAAGTCTATTTCAGTGTTTTTCACAACCCCATCTCTGGCCATGGTAGTTGTGATAGTGGTGGTCATACCTTCCATCCACCAATGCCTCATCCGCATGCTCCCGGCCATCATCAACAAGGTCGATCTCCTATATTTGAAGAGGACCGAGATCGACAGTCCGAATGGCACTTCATCCGCCATGCTTAGATTTTAATCCCCAGAATTCCAATAGTGCCAATAATGATCAGATAAATCGCGACAATAAGATTCAATAACTTTGGTCTGATGAGAATAGCAACTCCCGCAATAATAGAGAGCACATTTTGGATACTGAAATGCAGTTGAAGATTCATATTTTTGTCTCCTTTTTCTATGTGATGAACATGCCTGACTTTTTGTCCTGAACACCTGTATACTTTTCTTGTGTAATTTTTCTTTATTCCATCAATATGACTTCCCCTTAATTAATAGTCATGGTAACCCCCACATTATGTTGTTTTACCAATGCACCGATTAATTCATCCAAAGTAGAGATCTTTAAACTCGATAAGTGTCATATGTAGCTTCATTCACAATCAAGTTTTGTGCCAACCCGAATAAAACTAATTTTTCGGCTTATTATATTAAATTGTCAGAGAATAATTGCATCAATGGACCATGGCCGGAGAAGAGACCTATCTTAAAAATAGATCATATATGGTCATGTGGCCATATGGGACCTAATTTGCTCACTTACATTTCAACACTGCCGGTTTCGGGTGAGGGGATATGAATTGAGGGATTACGGCTTTTGAATGCCGAGTTTTCGCATGCGGGCGCGTAAGGTGCTCCTGTTTAACCCAAGAATTTCTGAAGCTCCGTTTTTCCCGTCGACTTTCCACCGGGTCTGTTCAAGCACTTGAACAATATGGT
>VMSR01000201.1 GCA_013792075.1 Desulfobacula sp. | reverse complement strand
TCAAAGGCCTCCAGGATGAAATCCGTGATATCATATTGGAAAAAGAATCTGAAGCCCGGCAATTGATGTCTTCTTTTGTGGATCAATGCGCAGATTTGCTTGAGAACACTATTGAGACAGAAACAGGGGAGACAAAACTTCTTGATCGTGTCCGGACCCGTATCAACGATATATTTGAAATCAAAAACACCGAGCCTGAAGAAATTTTACTTGATGAATTCGTCCGGCGCGGTCTTGAAAAGATACGCCTTAAATTTGCGCATCGTGAATTGAAAATTGAACAGGCTTTTGAATCAACACCGCCTATTTTCACGGCGGCAGAGCCCTTGCAAAAAGTTGTAGACGGCTTGATTAAAAATGCGGTTGAAAACACCCCGGATCGAGGAAAAATAAAGGTGATGGTCTTCAATAAGGAATCCGGCCCCTGTTTTGTGGTTAAAGACTATGGCATAGGAATCCATGTGGATCATCAAACAAGGATTTTTAATGGTTTTTTCACAACCCAGGAGACGGTTGCCTATTCTTCAAAAAAACCGTTTGATTTTAATGCCGGTGGTAGAGGCGCTGATCTGCTGCGGATGAAAATATTTTCCGAACGATATCATTTTTCTATTCATGCGTCTTCAAAAAGATGTCACTTTATTCCCGGCAAAAACGACATCTGCCCGGGAAATATCGCTGAATGCTCTTTTTGCAAAAATGAAAGCGATTGTTATCAATCCGGAGGGTCTATTTTTACGGTGGATTTTGGGATTTAAATCAAAGCCAAGCTTGATCTTTGGAAACTGTTCAACCCGTAAAATGCACTGATCGGGCCGATGTTTTTTCTGAAGATTTTTTTATTTCCAATGACAAGAACGCTTTGCTATGAATTTACCGGCAATTCAACTTTGAAAGCCACATAAAGATTGACCAGTGAAAGCGAGGCGGCCAGAAAAAAAATATACTGAGGACCCCATGTCCCCCATATTATCCCACCCAAAGCGGCGCAGAGAATGGTGACAACATGGTCAAGACTGAGCCCGAACGAGAGGGTCGGGGTTATATCCGAGGATTTAACAGCAATGGTTCGCAGGTAAACGGTTCGCACCAGCCCCATCTGAGTCGACATGCGGTCAAGAACAAAAATTAGATACGCCAGCATGACCGGCCAACCGGCGCGGGCCAGCCACCCTTCATTATACCCGGCTGACAGGGTGCCATAAATCAGATAGACGGCGATGAAGGAGAGGGCATCGGCATAGAGCATGGTCTTGATGCCGAAACGATCCATCCAACGTCCTAAAGCCGGAATGAAAAAAATACCGATCAAGCCGCCGATGATGGCCAGCATTGCAATGGTATCAGCCTTCTTGCTGAGCAGATCGATCAACACCCAAGGCCCGTAGACCATCATGATTTGCTTTTGCACCCCGAACATGATGACCAGTATATAATAATATCTGTATTCTTTACGCACAATCAATCGCGTTTTTTGATGAAGGCTTCCGGGAATATGAACCATGCGTTGCAATCGGACAAGAAGGATCAAGACAATCAAAAACAAAAAGCCTGCGACCAAAAATGGAAGCTTAAGAGAGGTTTCAAAACTGAAAAACCCTGTACGAAAGCCAATGAACACCAACACGGCGGCCACCATCTGAAATGCAGTAAAGATTCCTTTGAATTGCCCCATTCTTTTCCCGATTTGCCCTTTTCCGGTCAGGGCCAAGCCGATGCTGTCCTGCAGGGGAAAAAAGAGGTGCATTCCCATGGAGTTGATAAATATGAATACCAGCATCACTGTATAGGAGGGGGTAATCAAACCCAGAACTACCATACCGAGAGTGCTTAACGCCTGGGCCAGGATAGCGATCTTGATGTCGTTGAGAAATGAGAGCATGGAGATGACCAGAATGCATAAAATTCCTGGGAGTTCACGGGGTAGCTCAATCATGCCACGCTGAAAGGCCGTCACCTGGTAGGCGTCTTTAAAGTAGTTGGAGATAATATCGTTGCTAAATCCCAATCCGACGGCTGTCAAGGCGACAATCATCAGATAGAGCTTCATCTCTTTGGACATTGCGGACATAAATCGTTCCAGAAAATTAAATGGTCACTATGGTGCTATTTGTTATAATAGTCAATCAAAAGCCGTTGATTAATTTTAACAAATCACCTCAAAACTCATTTTCGGAAACCGTTCCCCCATGTCCAATATTTCGGGGCAGTACCAAACGGCTAATACCATTATTGTTTGCCAGGCTTGAATGCCAGGGGATTATTTTTTTTGTTAATCCAAAGGATATATGCTATTTTTTACCTCTATTTAATTAGGGGGTCTGAGATTTTGAATAAAAAAGAATTACTTGGTGAATTAGAGAAATACCGTAAGAGTGCAGAGCATTATCGAAGTATGATGGATGAATCTGTGGACCCGATTTTTTCATTTTATCCGGATGGAACATATAGATATGTCAATGATGCTTTTTCAAAAGGGGTTGGTAGATTAACAGAGGAAATCATCGGGAATAAAATTTGGGATATTTTTGAAAAAGATGAAGCAGACAAAAGATTTGCTATTGTTAAAAAAGTATTTTTTGAAAAAAAAATTGAAGAAATTGAAGTTAGAGTTCCGTTAGATTCTGGTGACACTTATTATTTAACAACAGTCAAACCAATCATGAATGATATTGGTGAGGTCGAAACAGTAATTTGCATTTCTAAAAATATCACAAAAAGAAAAATTGCAGAAATTACTTTAAAAAAAGAGCATGAAGAATTATTGAAAGCTATGGAAAGGATAAAAACCCTTTCTGGACTCCTTCCGATTTGTGCCGTATGCAAAAAAATACGAGATGATAAAGGCTATTGGAATCAAATAGAGTCGTACATACAAAAACATTCTGATGCTGAATTTAGCCATGGGATGTGTCCTGAGTGTTCTGACACGTTATATGGTGATAAAAAATGGTATATCTCTATGAAAAAATTAAAAGGCCCTGAGTGAGCTTTTTGTCAACAATCAACCGCTTTAGGCCCTTGATGTAAGGGCGTTTATTTCTTTTTGTAGTGCTCTGTCAAAGAAGATGCTTGCTTTCTGGAGCAGGGGGGGGCAGTAATTGAACCCCTTGAAATGGCTTTGATTTAAATAGACACAGATAAGAACTTTTTATATTAACCGAAACATACATAATCCTCCAAAATCCGGAATATTACCTTAGACCTGAACAAGTACAATATGTTATACTTGTATCAGGTATAACCAAATGAATACGGGAAAAAAATTCAAGCTTTGAAAAATAAGGGGAAAACTATGTTGGCCTTTCAAACCATAATGAAAAAATATTTAAGTGTAATCTCCTTCATTGCTATCCTTCTAAGTTTTAACAGTCCTTGTTTCGCAAACCCGCTTTCAAGCATCCTGTCCTTGTTTCAAAGAGACTTGGTGATAGATGTTCTCTATAAAAATCATAGTAACCTTATTCAAGGCAGTGACGTCTATTTGGCAAAAGACCCAACAGACCGGAAGACCTTAATAGGGAAGGTAAGAAAAGTATCCTTGGTTGGATCTCAAATGTCCAAAGTTGAAATCAGTGTTGATAAAAAATATAAAGAAGCACTCTATGAAACCACAGAGTTTGTTTTGATGAGCAGCCTTTTTTCAAACGATTCAACCCCATACATTGTTGCCATTTCTTCTTTGGAAGCATCGGATAAAAAACCTTTGAAATCAGGAGCTTCAGTAAAAGGAATTGGTTTTTTTGAATACAAAATTGCCACCGCTGGAAAAGCGTTCGAAAAGAGTATGAATAGTATTAAAGAACAAAATAAAGAGCTTATGAATCAATTTGAAAAATATTTAGAAACCTTTAACCCTGAAGAGTTCCATGAAAAGTTAGATGCGCTTATTCATCAAATTTCACAATTTTCAGCAGAACAAAAAGAAACCTTTAAAAAAGAAGTTTTACCAGCACTCAAAAATATGGTTGATTCAATAATAAAACAACTCGAAGAACAAAATAATATGAAAGAATCAAAGGATTTAGAAAAACGACTAAATAAAATTGAAAAAATGGTTGATGTCTAATTCAACTCAACTTTCGGAGTTGGTTGATTTTACAGGATGGATCAGATGATCGTACATGAGGTCAAAATCGGAAAGCCAGCACCCAATCGGATTGCCAAAGGAGAACATAAGAAAATTTTTGTTGGGTGCGCCGAACCTGACATCCGATATAGAGATATGTTGGTGAATTTCAGACAGCGATGGGAATTTTATACCAAAAACACCATAAACTTCCTCACCTTTGATCGAAACGACTTGGAACCGTCCCAGTGGAAACATGCAGTTGAAAAAATCATTCGTGAGTCGGACGGAGTGATGGTTATTGTCTCAAAGCATACAAAATCGGATTTCCTGGCCAACTGGGAAATCGACTGCGCCTTGTCAAACACGATTCCAATTGTTGGTGTGGATATCGGTAAAAACCCCGAAGGCATCATCCCCAAGAAACTTGTCGGGAAAATGACGAGATATGGGTGGGAATGGTTTGCCAGATTTTTTGATGGGCTTTAGCCAAACCAAATTTTTACAATAAACCTTCCCGCCGCATTCAGGGCAATCGCATATAGATTTTTAATAAACAGCCGTATACCCGTTCCGGTCGGTGTGCCTTTCTGTCGCCGGATAGGCCAGGTGACAGGCTCTAAGTGGACTGCACTTGTGGCGGAAAAACTCGCTACGCTCAAACAATTCCCGCCACTTAACGTTCCGTCCACCAGAGCCTGTAACAACCTGTCCTAAAATGCGCCGCCAAGGCAATCCAACCGGAACTAGTTGCAATGTACTCAACTGGTATATTACCAATAAAGATTAGAGGGGAATCTTGATTCCAAAAAATAGGTGCTGATTTGGAAGAATAAAAGGATTGGGTGTCCCATGGGGGCTAGGCCAGGGCCGGGCAAGGGGGTGGAATGGCGTAGCTGGACGTGGCGTCAGGACGACAAAGGCCGCGGCCAGGTCCGCTTCTTTGGTCCTCAAGGACGAGGACCAAAGATTTAATGGAATCCCCCTTGCCCGGCCCTGGACGGGTTGCAGGTATCATGGACAACTATACCTCTATAAATTACATGCGTTGGCCCTGGGCTGTTGGAATCGATTAATTGACAATTTGTCATATATCGCATAAAATCAAGCCATTTGTATCGTAAACAAATTTTCGCCCTTTTGTTTCGGAGATCCCATGAACCAATCTGACAAACACCCTCTGGACAGCGACACGCTGCTATTTGCAGACGAATCGGAGACAATCTT
>VMSR01000114.1 GCA_013792075.1 Desulfobacula sp. | reverse complement strand
TGCTTTTGATAACTTCTGGGCTAATCTGCTTTGGCAAGATAAATTGGCTTGGTATTTAGTATTGATCGTTGTAATTATTGTTATGTTTGATTTAGGAAATAAAAAGGAATAATTTTCTTGACAAATTTGTCCATTTGGTCCATTTAAGCAGGTCCAATAATTTGGAAAATAAATAAAAAGTGAGGTCTCGGGCATTTATTCTGAACACATCAAAATGGGTGATTGTCTGACATTTTATTAATACCTATATTTGGAGTAAACGCCATGCCCATACAACTTGAAGAATACATGAGTCGTGAAACCTTTGAGAGAATCAGGACCTTTTCCGATGATAAAGAAACTCCCTTCCTGGTCATTGATACCGCCACCATAATCGATCGGCTTGAAAAGCTGATCACCGCATTTCCCTATGCCAGTATTTATTATGCCGTAAAAGCAAACCCGGCAATTGAGATTCTTACCATGCTTCGGGACAAAAATGTGAATTTCGATATTGCTTCCGTTTATGAACTGGATCGAGTCCTTTCTCTTGGTATCAGCCCGGACAAAATCAGTTACGGCAACACCATAAAAAAAAGCAAGGATGTCCGGTATTTTTATCAAAAAGGGGTTCGAATGTTTGCAACGGATTCCGAGGCAGATATCCGCAATATTGCCAGGGCAGCACCGGGGTCTAAAATTTATGTCCGAATATTGAGCGAAGGAACCCTCACGGCGGACTGGCCGCTTTCCAGAAAATTCGGGTGCCAGGCAGATATGGCCATGGACCTGATTATTCTGGCCAAGGATCTGGGCCTTATCCCCTACGGGATCTCTTTCCACGTGGGGTCCCAACAAAGGGATATCGGTGCATGGGATGCGGCCATTGGAAAGGTTAAGGTTATTTTTGAAAGACTTCAGGAAGAAGATGGTATTGAGCTGAAAATGATCAATCTTGGGGGAGGATTTCCTGCCAATTATATAACAAAAGCCAATGACCTTTCAACCTATGCCCAGGAGATCACCCGGTTTCTAAAAGAAGGGTTTGGCGAGAATCTGCCCCAAATCATTTTGGAACCCGGCCGTTCGATTATGGGGGATGCCGGCGTTCTGGTCAGCGAGGTGGTCTTGATTTCAAGAAAATCCAGAACCGCGCTGAACCGTTGGATCTATACGGATGTCGGAAAATTTTCAGGATTGATCGAAACATTGGGCGAAGCCATCAAATATCCCCTCTTCACAGGGAAAAAAGGCGAAGTGGAAGAGGTGATTATTGCAGGGCCAACCTGCGACAGCGCGGATATATTATATGAAGACTATAAATACAAACTGCCGCTGAACCTGGCCATCAGTGACCGGATTTATTGGTTGTCCACCGGTGCATATACCAACACTTACAGCGCCATTGAATTTAATGGATTTCCACCCCTAAAATCCTATTTTATCTAGCAAAAAGAATTCCAATTATATATATTGAGCAATAAACCCCCAGGGCTTTCGCCCTGGGGTTTTATTGTTAAGACTGACTGAGATCTGCCCCGGCGGCAGGGGAGATAAACTCTATATCATTGTTTTTGATACTCTCTTTATTTCCGGCCAAATGCCGTTTCAGTTTTTCTTTGTTCTTTTGAATCTGTAATTTTATGATGTCTGCCACCGCATCAATGGAGGCATACATATTTTCAGCTTCTTCTTTGGCATGGATCTGGAATTTATCCCCTTTGAAGTTGACCTCGACAATATGCCTTATTTTTTCGACGGACAAAACGACATGGGCTTCTGCCGGGCCGTCGAGCATTTTGTCTAATCTGTCAAATTTTTCCTGTATCCTTGATTTCAGGGCATCGGACGAAGTAATATTTTTAAAAGTAAGGGATATTTGCATGGGACCTCCTGTAAAGGTGAAGTTCTGTATTTCACACTACCACATCCAAAAACCACTATCAACAATGGAAACCATGTCTGCAAAAAAAAAATACTTTCAGAGCAGAAAATGAAGCCAGACAGAAAAGCTGACCCCGGACAATAGGGTGCAGCCGGATATCGCTGCCACGGCAAAATCAGGGTCTCCGTTCATTTCCTTTGCCATGACAAAGGTCAGGGTGGCGGTGGGAGAAGCCAGCAGTATGAACGCAGGTAAAAATTCCACCACTGGAAGGGAAAACAGGGTAAAAATCAGCAGGCCCAGACCTGGCAGTGCCAGCAATTTGAGCAGGCTTGCCGCAAGCATGGGCTTGAATCGAACCCGCATGAGATCAAAGGACAGGGTTGCTCCGATGAGCAGCAGCGCCAGGGGAAGTGCCATGCCGCTCAAAATACCGAGGCTCCGCTCGGCAATCACCGGCAGGGGTATTTCCAGAAGAGAAAAACCAATGCCGCCGCATGCCGATAAAATAACCGGATGCCCGATAATTCGCTTCAGGTTCGCCCTGACGGGTACCCCTATGTCGGAATGAATCTGGAGAACAGCCACTGCCAGTATGTTCTGGACAATCATGATAAACCCAGCAAAAATAGCACCGCTGGCGAGCCCGGCATCGCCAAGACTGTAAAAAACAACCGCAAGGCCGATATAGCCCAGATTCCCATGGAACGAACTTTGGATAAATGTTCCTTTCAGGGTCCCTGGCAGTCTTCCGGCAATTGCAACACCCCAGGCGATAAGGGTCATGGCAGCAATGCACACCAGGGTGATCATCAGCACCCGGCTGCTGAACTCGTCGTGGAAAGAGGCTGTGGAAACCGCCCTGAAAATCATGGCAGGGATGGCAAAATAATAAACAATACGATTGGCCGGCCCGATAAAGGATTCTGGAATAAAATGTCGTTTCCTGGCCAGCCAGCCGGCCGCAATGATGATAAAAATGGGTAAAATAATGGACAATGTCTTCATAAATCCCGAATCCCTTTGTGCCATATGGATTGACCATAAAATTTCTGGCGGTATATGCTGGGACTTACGCCAACATACCGGGCAAACACTTTTCGAAAAAAACCAATGTCATCATAGCCCACCTGGTTGGCAATTTCTTCAATCCCTGTTCTTTTTTTTTCAAGCATGTTTTTCGCCGCCTCCATACGAAGCTTTTGCATATACACCAGGGGGGACTCGCCCGTGGCATTTTTAAACCTGCGTTTGAAATTCCGAAGACTCATGCCAACCCGGGAGGCCACATCCGCCATGCAAAAATTGTGGGAAGAATGGGCTTCTATCCAGGTTTGCGCCGTGACAATCTCTGAATCCCCATGTTTTTTCCGGGGATGAAATCCGGCAAAGGAAGGCTGAATATCCCGGCCCCGCTCCAAAAGCAAAATTTTTGCGCACCGGTTGGCAACTTTTGCCCCACACTCCTGTTCAATCAAATACAAACACAAATCAATACCGGCACTCCCGCCCCCCGAACAAAAGACATTCCCGTCCCGGGTTAAAATTTTTTCAGGATTTATTCGTACCCCGGGATAGCGCTTTCTGAACAGGTCTGCATATCCCCAATGGGTGGTTGCGGTCCGACCGTTTAAAATTCCTGCTTCTGCCAGCAGAAAAACCCCGGTGCACCCACCGGCGATTTGGGTTGCGCGTTCATGGTGATCTGCCACCCAATCTGTCAAAACCCTGGGGTAAGATCCCAGGCTGGCGATATCATACCCGCTTGAGGGCACCAGGATCAAATCCGTGCTTTCAACCTCTGAAATCGATTTGTTTGGTTTTATTTCAAGATACCGTGAATAGCGAATCGGTTTGCCGTCAATGGAAACGATTTCAACATCAAAAAGCGGATTCACTGTAAACCCCTTGGATTTATCCCAGGCAGCACCTGCCATTTTAAAAACATCCGCAAAGGAGACAATGCCCGACGGCAAAGATTGTTCAAGAATTAAAATCGATATTTTTTTCATATCTTCCTTTTCCTATTGCCCGATCAACTATGTATAATGTCCTTTATGCCACTTTTCATCCTGAATTTCAAATTGTATATTTGGGACATTAAAAGGAAACTCGACCTAAGCAATGGAGGGAAGGCAATGGTTACACAACAGCAGATTGTTGAGCAGGGACATAAACTTGGCTTTGAAGACGTGGGATTTACATCCGCAGAACCCTTCAGGGACCATGAACAGCAGTTGATTCAAATGGTGGATGAATACGAATGGGCCGACAAGGTTGGGCTTGACCTGAAAAACGGGGTGGATCCTTGTTCAATTTTGCCCACTGCCAAAACCATTATTGTTCTTATTGAACCCTACTTTAACAAATCTTACCCTGCCGCAATGGAAGCACACTTTGGCCGTTGCTACCTGGATGATGACCGGGTGACCAAGGACGGCCTTGCCAAACGCATCAAAGCCTTCAGACAATTTTTAAGGGATGAAGGGATTGAGTCCCGGGTGCCGTTTAACCTTCCCCACAGGGTGGCAGCGGCCCGTGCCGGGCTGGGGACCTTTGGTAAAAATTGTCTTTTTTATTCAAACAAAGCGGTGCGATGCGGTTCATGGACCCTTCCCATTGCCGTGGTCATTGACAAAAAATTTTCCCCCGGCACCCCTTCGGTAAAAACCGATTGTCCTTCCTGGTGCAAAAATGCCTGCATCGCTGCCTGTCCCACACGGGCTCTCAAGGGAAACAGCAGAATTGACCCCAGAAAATGTATCTCCTATCTCACCTATTTTGGAGATAAAATCACCCCTCTGGAGCTGAGGGAGCCCATGGGCATGTATATTTATGGCTGTGATCGCTGCCAGAATGTCTGTCCCCGGAATCAGCCCTGGCTGGCCCGGCAGCTGCCGATCAATGAGCGCGTGGCTGCCAAGGCAAAAGATTTTGATCTGCCCCTCCTGCTCCATATGAACAAATCCTATTTTGAAACCAAGATCTGGCCCCATATGTTCTATATGGACTCAGATACCATTTGGAAATGGAAAATGAACGTTGCCAGGGTCATGGGCAACAGCCGTGATGACACCTTTCTGCCGGACCTTGAACGCGCATTCACTGAAAACACGGATGAACGTGTAAAGGGCATGGCGGCCTGGGCCATGGGACGTATCGGCAACACAGATACCAGGTCTTTGCTGAAAACATATGCCAAAAACAACACGGGCACGGTATTGAAAGAAATAGAACTGGCCATCCAATCGTTGGAAGATAAAAACCTAGACCAAGGGAGCAGATGAATGACAAAAAGTACATACCGGCTATTGCAGGAACGGCTTGACCTTTATTCCATGGGCTTTCCGCCAACCCAATCCGGCATTGAAATAAAGATATTAAAGTACTTGTTTACCGAACAGGATGCCGTCCTGTTTTTGGCCCTTTCGCCGGCACTTGAATCCCCTGACATCATTTCAGATCGTATCCATAAGCCCTTGGAAGAAACCGCCGCACATCTGGATCAAATGGCGGAAAAGGGCTTGCTGTTCCGCCTGAAAAAAGGGACTACCCATCGATATGGTGCCATCCCCTTTGTCCATGGCCTGTTTGAATTTCAGGTCAAAACATTGAAGCCGGATCTGGCCAAAATGGTGGGAGACTATTTTGATGAGGCATTTGACCAGGCGATGCAGAAGAATGCCAAACATTTTTTACGGGTGATTCCGGTTAACAAATCCATTGATCTCACCCACCATGTGGCAAGTTATGAAGATGCCGTGCAAATTTTAAGCAGCAAAGACGCTATTGTGGTTGCAGAGTGTATTTGCAGGAAAAGAACCCGGATCATTGATCAGGGGTGTGGCAAACCCCTGGAAGCCTGTTTCATGTTCGGTTCCATGGGCCAATACTACCTTGACAAAAAAATGGGGCGGCAGATTTCATTGGATGAGGCCATTGAGATCCTGAAAGACTGCAGGGAAGCGGGCCTGGTCACCCAGCCGGCAACTGCCCAGAACCCATCCGGAATGTGCAATTGCTGTGGAGATTGCTGCGGGGTTCTGGGGGCCATTGGAAAGCACCCGGCACCGGCCAGCATTGTCTTCTCAAATCATATCGTAACCATGACCGAAAATGAATGCAGTGGATGCGAACTCTGCCTTGAAAGGTGCCAGATGGATGCCCTGACCCTGAACGAAGACGGAAAAATTGGGGTGGCGGAAAACCGGTGTATCGGGTGCGGACTCTGTGTTACCACCTGCCCGGTTGAAGCCCTGAAGCTCATTGACAAACCGGATAAAGAGCTGCGAATACCGCCGGAAAGCATGGGCGAACAGATGATGAAAATGGCCAAAAGCAGAGGGATACTATAAGTCTTCTCCCCCCCACAGCGCCGGTATGCCGACGCCGTGGGGAAACCTAATTGCTTTCGTCCTGAAATCGCTTCTGAATTTCTTCAACCGCTTGTTTTTTTTGCAGGAGAATATTTACGCAATCCCCATTCAATTTCGCCCCTGCCAGTTTTTGGAGTTCTTCCAGGGCATCCTCATTTGTCCAGGCTTTTTTATAAGGGCGTTTGCTGGTCAGTGCATCAAATATATCCGCAACCGCAACAATCTGGGTTTCAATGGCGATTTCATCGTTCATTAATTGGTTGGGATAGCCTTGGCCGTCAATGGTTTCATGGTGAGATTCCGATATATTTCGAAGCAGATGGATATGTTCAAATGCTTCCAACCCTATCTGGTCGGCAATGGTATCAATAATATCCCGCCCTATGGCGGAATGGGTTTTCATGACCTTCCATTCGGCATCGTCTAATTTTCCAGGTTTGAGAAGAATATTATCCGGAATCCCTATTTTCCCGATGTCATGCAGGGGGGCAAACAAAAACAGATGTTCAATGATTTCATCGTTTAACCCGGGTTCGCCGTCCCTGGCAAGTTCCTGGGCAATGAGCCGGGAATACCGTGCCATTCTTTCCAGATGATTCCCGGTTTCCGGGTCTTTGTAACTGACCAGGTTGAGGGCACTTTTAAAAGCCCCGACCATCATCCGGGTCGCCTGGAGTTTATTGAGGATCAGACTATTGATCAGCTGGGCATATAAATTCAGCTCAAGAAGAATTTTGTTGTCAAACCCATGGGACTGATAGGAGTTGAAGAACACAACACCCAAAAAATTTTCTCCGTCAAACATGGGCACCGAGTAACTTGAATGATATCCCTGGTCCGCAATTTTCCGGGTATGCTCGTTTTCCCCATCGCTGAAAAGATCCAAATCGTTAACCAGCCTTGGTTTCTTTAGTTTTTTAAGCTGGAGGAGAGAGGGGGACTTTTCAATCTTACACTCATAAAATGAGAGGGGGTTGTCCCGGCCGCTGTGGATAAAGGTGGTTAAAATTTCCATCCGGGCGTCATATAAAATCACGGAGATACGATCAATGGCATCCAAATGCTGTTTAAGTGCCCGGTGAATGATTTTAAGTTTCTTGTCAAAGGAAGCCGCATCATACAATCCGTCAAGCAATCCATTGCTGACAAAAATATCTTCCATTTTTCCCCTCCTGTTATTCATCTTTCTTAAGACATATCGCCCTTTCTATGGGAAGATCGCATCCAAATCATATAACGCCAATAAAATGTCTAAATGAAATTTTCTTGATCAGATAGATATCCATATATTACGCCATAAAATATTGCAAGGAAAATGAGGGGGATTTTCCTTGACGGACTCGGGGAAGAAAGATTACATTTGAGTCATTGAAATCAGATTCCAGGTTCTTTTTTGTAAAAGTGCGTCTGCAGTTTAAACCATTTTTTTAAGAGGAGAAGAATTATGAGAATCCAACCAAAAAAAATTATGTGCGCCATTGATTTTTCTGACTATTCCCACCATATTCTGTCCTACGGCAGGGCCCTGGCCTCGGAATTTGAAGCCACTCTCTATGTATGTCATATTCTACCGGACATGGTGATGCTGTCCAGCCATGGGCAGGCCTATATTGCATCCAACAAACTAGCAGAAGAACGACTGGAAAATGCAAAATCAGCCCTTGGGGATCTGATTAAAAAACATGGGCTAAATGCCCAGACGATTGTATCCCAGGGACATGCGGCCGACGAAATTACCCAAATCGTCCGGAAAAAAAATATTGAACTTGTCATTGCCGCCACCCACGGAGGCTCAGGAATAAAACGGTTTTTAATCGGCTCTGTCACGGATCGCCTGGTCAAGACCCTTACCTGTCCGCTTCTGGTGCTCCGTGCCCAGGAAAATCATCCCTCGTTTCCGGATGTTTTCAGGGTTCCCCTTGAACGAATTCTTGTGGGGTGTGATTTTTCTCCGGAGTCCGGGCTTGCCTTTGAATATGGACTGAGTTTGGCCCAGGAGTTCCAGGCTGAGCTTCACCTGGTCCATGTGATCAAACCGGAAAAACATATTGAACTGACCACTTCGGATTATATGAAAATCCAGGAAGGGGATTTCCTGGGGTGGAACCGGTCTGATTTCTTGGCACTGCAGCAAAAAGCCACGGATGAAGAATGGGAGAGAAGAAGCCGCTTCTTAAGCCGGATCGAGCGCCAGTTGTCCCAGATGGTGCCCGAAGAAAGCCGTAATTGGTGCACACCGGTAACCGCCCTGCTCGAAGGCCAGGCCTATGCTGAATTGATCCAATATGCCCAGATAAAAAAAATCGATATGATGGTGCTGGGAATCCATGGCCATAGCCTTCTGGAACAATTTTTGGTGGGGTCAACCACAGACCGGGTCATCAGCCGGTCAACCTGTCCGGTTCTTGCCGTTCGCAAACCAGCCTGAATTTAAAAAACAGGAAAGTCCATTCTCTTTCGATACCAAAAATGATATGGGTATGTTTTAATTTTTTATGAAACCCTTAAACTATATTTTTTAAAAGGCATATTCCATGACATCCTTTAAAGCAAACGGACTTCCCCTTCTTGTCGGCAGTCTCCCCATGGACGATCATAGGGCGGCAGCAACGCTTGTGATGGACCATACCCCCCAAATTCCCTTGTGGGTTCAACTGCCCCTGTTCAAAGAAGAAGGCATGATCAACCAGTTCCTGCCCGGCCTGCCCGGACTCACCATCCGAAAAGGCAAACATTTTCTGGACACCCGGAAAGCTGAGTTTGATGCCGAATTTTTGGCTTTTTTTGAAGCCTATCTGGCCTGTTCAGAACCAGGATCGGATCTTACCGGTACCCGGTTTGCCTTTTCAGAAGAAACCGGGAAAGGATTTTCTGAATTTTTACGTCAGGTGGATTCCGGGAAAGGGCCTTTTCTGGCACTCAAAGGCCAGGTCACCGGCCCCATAACCTTTTGCACGGGTGTCAAGGACGAAGCAGACAGGGACATCTTTTACAATGACCAACTAAGGGATGCAGCCGTCAAAAAGCTGGCCCTCAACGCCAGGTGGCAGGCCAATGCCATGGCAAAACGCGGGGCTGTGCCCATTATTTTTCTGGACGAACCTGCCCTGGCGGGATTTGGAACCTCTGCCTATATCACCATTTCAAAGAAAGCTGTCATTGACTGCCTTGAAGAGATTGTCGGAGAAATTCATGGAGAAAAGGGCCTTGCCGGGGTCCATGTCTGCGCCAATACGGAATGGGATATGCTCCTTGGCGCCAACATTGACATCATCAGCTTTGATGCCTTTTCTTTTTTTGATAAATTCATTCTTTATCCGGAAATGATAAAAGCCTATTTAAACAAAGGCGGCATCCTGGCCTTTGGCATTGTTCCCACTGCCAATGCCGACTTGATTGCCCAGCAGACACCCCAGGGCCTGGTGGAAAAATTTGAAGCCCAGGCAGCTCAGTTAATGGCCCTTGGGTTTGACCGCAAAACCCTTATTGAGCAGACCTTTATCACCCCCAGCTGCGGCACCGGCTCCCTGGACCTTGCATCGGCCAAGCGGGTATTGCAATTGACCCAAGAGGTGTCCTTGGCCATCCGGACAAAATAAAATCCGTTCTCCCCGGCCCAGGGCCGGGGGATCGTTATTTATTTTCTGCCAGGGCTTCAGCAGAAAAATCCCCGGTTTTCCTGTCAAGGATTTCAAAATACCGGGGATATTCCCTAAGGACAGCGGTCATGATTTCCTCCCATGGAAGATCACTAAAACTGCCGTGGTCGGCGACATACTCCATATGCTGATTCCCCCTGGTATCAAACGGGTGGAAGATTGAATCGCTTTTACCGTCAAACTCCAAGGGCCGCACATTAAAATTTTGGCACAAACTCAGGTTAAAAGCCGGGGTGGCCTTCACCCATTTTCCCCCAAGATAAATTTCCGCATACCCATGCCAGACAAACAGATCGCTCCCCATCATTTCCCGAAGTTTTTTTGTGTTCAAATGATTTCTCACATCGGCAAACCCCAACCGGGCAGGAATCCCCTGGCTCCTGACACAGGCGGTCAGGAGAACGGCCTTGGCCACACAATACCCTTCTCCCTTTTTTAAGATCCGGCTGGCCCTCATGGCAGATTTTGCAGGCTCAATGCTGTAAGGGTTATAGCGGATTTTATCCCGGACAGCATAATACAGGCGTATGGCTTTATCTGTATCGGTTTCCTGGTCTGTACACGCATGGTTGGAGAATGCGATGATATCCGGGTGATCCTTGTCAATATAATAGGTGGCCAAAAGATTGGATTCCATGGAAATTGCCTTGCCGCTCCTTTTGTATGGTTAATCACTGCTGCCCAGCTAAGGGACACACTTTTTTATACCCATTGTCATGGATAAAATCAATGCATCATTTCTGCAGCTTTTTATACTAAGACACATTATGGATACACAAGTGCTCCACTGGTTGAGACAAATGAATGCCCACCACATGCCCCAGCCCAAGGGCATGATTCGATTTTTCCACCCCGGGAGCCGGAGGGAAAAGGGACTGGCATGGTTTATGCTCTTCTTTATATCAGGCAATCAGATAAACCAGACATCTTATTGGCATAACGAAACATCCACCCAAGAGCAGGTATCCCATGAAAAAGCCTTATGGCAGGCAAACCAAAAAAAAAGTCCATGAAATTCTCCAGAATCCTTTGCAAGGGGAGGCATTGACCCTTCTTGCACTTATTCCGGATGAGCAGCTGGTCGGACACCTTTTCTCCCATTTTTATATCACTGATGAACTGATAAAATTCAGGAGCATCACTGCCATGGGAGAACTGGGGAAACGGATTGCTGCAGACCGGATGGAGAAGGCAAGAATTTTGATGCGAAGGATTATGTGGAATCTCAATGATGAATCCGGAGGCATTGGCTGGGGATCCTGCGAAGCCATGGGGCAAATTTTGTCCAAAAGCCCGGAGCTTGCCATGGAGTTTAAATCCATTCTGTTCTCATACCTGGATCCCAAGGGAAATTTCATAGAACACGAAACCCTTCAGCAGGGGGTCTTGTGGGGGATTGGAACCTATCTGGAAGTAGCTCCCCAGCACCTGAACAGGATCACGGAAGGCCTGATTTCTGCCCACCTTCACTCTTTTGACCCCATCAAGCGGGGCTATGCCGTCCGGGCACTGGTGAACGGGGGCCGGTTTAATTACAGCCTTGTGCCAGAAGCCATCCTGACCGATTCTGAGCAGATTGAAATTTTCACAGGTTGGAATTTTGTAAAAACCCAGATTTCTGACATTGCCCTTGCCTGTGATGGTAAACGCGGATTTGCCTGAATATTTTCATAAAAAACATGCCCCTGGCATGGGAGTTGAATAATAAACCCCAAGACAGATTAATTTGGCCTTGTATGTGCACAAATTATGAAAGAGACAGACGATGCTTAAAAAAAAATGTGATAAGAATATTGCACGGACCATTGAACTTGCTCAAAAAATGATCGAGCTAGCTCAAACCGGTTACGAGCAGCAGGAAGATCCCGGATGCGGTGTTCTCTACGGCATCCTTCTGGATTCAGGATACAGGCTTCTTGATCTGGCGCAAAAAGAAAAGCATGCACATATGCAAAAAGGCTGGTGGGATGATACCATTAACAAGGAGATGTTTTAATGAAGACCTATGTATGTTCAGTTTGCGGCTACGCCATTGAGGGTGACGATGCACCTGAAAACTGCCCCCAGTGCGGGGCTGTAAAATCCAAATTTTCTGCTCAGGAAGGAGAACTTGTCTGGGCAGACGGTCACACCATTGGGGTGGCAACGGGCATTGACAGCGAAATACTCCAGGGGCTGAAAGACAATTTTATGGGAGAATGCACGGAGGTGGGCATGTACCTTGCCATGAGCCGCCAGGCAGACCGGGAGGGGTATCCGGAAGTGGCCGAAGCTTACAAACGGATTGCATTTGAAGAAGCCGACCATGCGGCAAAATTTGCAGAGCTTCTGGGGGAAGTGGTAAAAGCCGATACCAAGGCAAACCTTACCGCCAGAGTTATGGCCGAGTATGGTGCCTGCAGAGGGAAAAAGCAGATTGCTGTCAAAGCCAAAGAATTGGGATATGACGCCATCCATGACACAGTCCACGAGATGTGCAAGGACGAAGCGCGTCACGGCATGGCCTTTAAAGGTCTGCTCGACCGTTTTTTTTAAACAGGACAAACCACCCATGAAAACACCTGTTATTGACATGGCAGCGTGTATCCTTTGTGAAATCTGCGTCGAACTGGCTCCCCACGCGTTCCAGATAAACGACGCAGGTTTTGTAGAGGTATTGCCCCTGGACGACTATTCAGACGAAGATATCCACGAGGCTGTCAAGAACTGCCCCAAGGACTGTATCGCCTGGGAATAAGTACCGGAGGGATATCCCTGACGGACTGTTCTTTCAGACGTCTGCCTGTTATTGGATAGAAACACTCGATTTCTTAAAAAAAACATTGCACCTGATACACAAATGTGTCAATAAAGGCCCCAGAAAGAAACTTTTCCTAACCTGCTGATATTGGAACGGCCTGCAATGAAAAATTTTACCCATTCTCTTCTCGACCGGGACAACCTCAATCTTGTTCTGGACAATCTCAAACTGGGTGTTATTGCCCATACCCCTGAACGCATCATCACGGTATTTAACAAGGAAGCCGAAAAAATCACCGGCTATAAAAAAGAAGAAGTGATTGGGAAGGACTGCCATATTGTTTTCCAGGCCCCCCTTTGCGGATCCAAGTGCTCTTTTTGTGAAGAAACGCCAACCCTATCGTCCGAGACCAAGGGATACCCGGTCACCACCATTACCAAAGATGGGGAAACCCGTCATCTGCAGATGACCGTATCCGCCATCATTGACAATGCCGGTATCTTCAAAGGGGTGATTGCCTCTTTCAAGGACATGACCGATTCCATCCGTCTCTCCCTGCGGGCGGAAACCCTGTCCAATTTTGCCGGCATCATCGGCAGGGACAAGACCATGCAGGACATTTTCCGGCAGATAAGGGATGTGGCATTGTACAACTATCCGGTTCATGTGTCCGGCGATACCGGAACCGGCAAGGAACGGGTGGCCTATGCCATCCATGATATCTCCTCCTATGGCACCGGTGCCTTTGTGCCGGTAAACTGCGG
>VMSR01000051.1 GCA_013792075.1 Desulfobacula sp. | reverse complement strand
CCGCTTCTTTGGTCCTCAAGGACGAGGACCAAAGATTGAATGGAATCCCCCTTGCCGGGCCCTGGCCGGGTTGCAGGTATCATGGACAACTATACCTCTATAAATTACATGCGTTGGCCCTGAAGCGACTCCCCCTTTGCTGCCAAATTTGTTAAAATCGCTTGAAATCCATATACAGGTGACTTATATCTATCGTTAGACTTGAAGAGGCTTTTGTATTCCAATTGGCTGTTCATAGGTCATCTGAAAAGGGAAAAAAATGGAACCCACAAAAATACTATTGCAAAATGGCTGTGTTGTTGATGGCACCGGGAAAAAGCGTTTTACGGGGCATGTTCTTATTGAGAAAGATAAAATTCTGGAGGTTTCCGACAATCTGCCAGTCTTTTCGGGAATTGATTGCCAGGTCATCGACTGCACGGATAAAGTCATTTCTCCCGGATTTATCGACATTCATTCGCACATGGACTGGTTTCTTGTTTCCAACGACAGGCCGGAATTCACAGACCCCTTTGTTCACCAGGGGATCACCTCCTTTGTTGCCGGAAATTGCGGATATGGGGCGGCAGGCTTCAAGAAGAACACCCCCTTCAAACACCTTTTGGAAGACAATTTGTTCAAGGCCGGGCATACGGGTTTGAACTGGGACTCATATTCCGAGTACTTCGATTCTTTAAAGCGCTCGGGACTGACACATAATTTGCTGACACTGGCCGGCCACGGGACAACGCGAACTTCGGTCAGGGGATACGATGCATCGCCCATGAAGCAGCAAGAAACAAAAGAAATTTTAAACCTGCTTGAAGAATCCATGGACCAGGGTGCCCGGGGCGTTTCCTTTGGTTTTGGGTATGCGCCGGATATCTTTTGCACCCATGACCAATTAACAACAGTGGCCAAGCTGGTAAAAAGGAAAAAGGGGCTTCTGACCATTCACATGCGGGCCTCCTCGTCTATTTCCGGGGCATATCCGCTCAAACCCTTTGGCACCCCCCACAATCTTCTTGCCCTCAAAGAGGTTCTGGACCTGGCCCTTAAAACAAGGGTCCGGCTCCAGATTTCCCATTTGATTTTTGTGGGGACCAGGAGTTGGAAAACTTTTGACAGGGCCATGGCCTTGATTGACCAGGCCATTCAACAGGGAGCTGATGTCGGGTTTGACCTGTTCGCCTATGACTGCGGCGCCTCTGTTATTACGACAATTTTGCCCGATTGGTTCATGGCAGAACTTCCCGGGGCTTATCATAATCAAAAATTATTAAAAAAGCTGAATCTGCTGATGAACGTATCTTTTAAACTGCTTGGATTTGATTTCAGGGATATCCAGATCGCATCCGCCAACCATCCGGACCTGGAAAAATTTAATGGGATGTTTCTTTCGGAGATTGCAAAAATAAGGAAGGTCTCCCCATTTCAGAACTACCTGGATTTTGCTGAAATGAGCAACTCCACCGCACGGGTTTTGATGCATAAATACAATACAGAACAGATAACGGCCGAATTGATGACCCATCCGGCAGCTTATTTTATGACCGATGCCTGGATTGAACCACAAGGAGGTCAAAACCCTGCAGCCTTTGGCTGTTTCCCCCACCTGCTCCAGCTGGCCCGGGAAAAAAATCTGTCCCTTGAAAAAACCATCCACAAAATGACGGAGGGAAGTGCCAAACGGGTGGGGATCAAAGACAGGGGGGCCTTAAAACCCGATATGGCCGCTGATATTACACTCTTTGACTGGAAAACCGTCCGGGACAATAATACCCGGGAAAAGACAAACCAAACACCCACCGGCATTGAAGCTGTTTTTATAAACGGCACCCAGGTCCTTAAAAACGGAAGGGTTGATACTGCTTCAAACCCCGGAGTCATCCTATAAAGGCGCCTTTGGGGGGCGGTCCCTGGGAAATCTGAAAACCCCTGGGTGCGGTCTTATCTTTCCCGCAGGGCAACCGGTTTTGACAAAATTTCCGACCAGACAATTGCCTGCCCAAGCCTGCTGGACGACAATTGGCGCCGTCCAAATCCACCCTCTGATAAAAATTCACAAGGGGCTGACGGGCCAGATGCGGGCAAGGGTTTTTCAGACCTTGGGCCGGCCTGCCTCATCTTTTTTTCCTGGATCTTTATTTCCTGAATCTTTTTTCCCCGGATCATTGAAGCTGCCGCAAAAACAGGTGGTTCAGCCACAGGTTCTGTAAAATAATCCTCTGTTTCAACGGGATCTTCCCTGGTAATGGGTACTTCATTGTCATCGGCCAGGTGGTCCCACATCGTTTCTTTGGGCTGCTTTTCCTTTGCGGCCTCCTGTTCAAGGGTTTGGGCATATTCCCGGATCTGGTCGCCCAATTTCTCAAACAGAGACAGCTTTTTGGTTTTTTCAGCCGGGCCGGGTGTTTTCTTATTCCGGTTCAACCGCTTTATAATGGTCGGAAAGACAAAAAACAACAGGATCAACAAAAATGATATGATTGAATCAAAATCCATGGCGCATCCTTAAAATTATATCCAGGGTCCCTGGTTTGGTTCTTTTTGTGTACCGGGACCCTGGATCACGATTATTCTTTCATACCCGTTTCCGGGGTGGCGATCTTGTCTCTCATGCGGGTGTCTGCGGAAATATTCTGCATCTTATAATAATCCATGATACCCAGATTACCGCTTCTGAAGGCTTCTGCCATGGCAAGGGGCACCTGGGCCTCTGCTTCCACGACCTTGGCCCGCATTTCCTGGACCCGGGCCCGCATCTCCTGTTCCTGGGCAAAGGCCATGGCCCGTTTTTCCTCGGCCTTGGCCTGGGCGATCTTCTTGTCTGCCTCGGCCCGGTCGGTTTCAAGCTCTGCACCGATATTCTTGCCCACATCCACATCGGCAATATCAATGGACAAAATTTCATAGGCTGTACCGGAATCCAATCCTTTGGCCAAAACGGTCTTGGAGATCATATCCGGATTTTCCAGCACCTGTTTATGACTGACGGCAGAACCGATGGTGGTCACAATCCCTTCCCCCACCCGGGCCAGGATGGTCTCTTCTCCGGCCCCGCCCACCAACCGGTCAATATTGGCTCTCACAGTAACCCGGGCAATCGCCTGAAGCTGAATCCCGTCCTTTGCCACGGCAGCCACCAGGGGGGTTTCAATCACCTTCGGGTTAACCGACATCCGGACGGCTTCCAGCACATCCCGACCCGCCAGATCAATGGCCACCGCCCGGTTAAAGGCAAGTTCTATATTGGCCTTGTCCGCGGCAATCAATGCCTGGATCACCCGGGAGACATTTCCACCGGCAAGATAGTGGGATTCAAGATCGTCCGTGGAAATCTCAATCCCGGCCTTGATGGCCATGATCTTGGATTCAACAATCAATTTGGCCGGTACTTTTCGAAAGCGCATGAAAATAATATTGAGCAGCCCCACACTGGCCCCTGACACCAGGGCCTGGAGCCACAGGGAAATGTAGGAAAAAATAAAATAAAACAACACCAGGCCGAGAATACCGGCAATCGTCAATAAAATATACATGATCTCCATAAACGTCTCTCCTTTAAATTTTTTAGTTTACACTATTTTGGGGTTATGATCGGTTGTTTTTTTCAACAATTATCTGATTGCCGGTTACCCTTGTGACGATAACAGGGGTCTGGGCATCCAGATACTCCCCGTCGGTCACGACATCCAGGCGTTTTCCTTCGATAAGGGCAATCCCGGAAGGGCGAAGGTCGGTAACAGATAATCCCTGCTTGTCCAGATAATCCCTGGGGCTTCCGGTCTGGGAGACTACCCCGTCCTTGCTGGACAATTGGTTTTTCAAGGAGAGAGGAGAGGCGGCCAGAACCTTCATCCCCAATATCAAAAGAACGGGAACCACCAGAAGATCCAGACCCAGAAAGACCATGCCGGCAAAGCTGGAAATGGTTGTAAAGGCAAGATACAGAGAATACCCGAACAGCCCCAGTGCAATGGCCATTAACAAGCCCAGGGACGGAATAAATATTTCAGCCACTATCACCAATACCCCCAAAATCTGAAGGGCCACGGGAAGTATATACACTTTCATTGATTTTCCTTATCATCCATATTCTGTTTGACAATAACGCGATTTTGTTCCACCGATACCACCCTGACAGGGGTGCCGGAAGCAATAAACTCCCCCTGGGCAATGGCATCAATTCTTCGATTGCCGATCTTTATTTTCCCCGAAGGCCTGAAGGGGGTCAGGGCCACACCCGTCTCTCCGGGGCGGACACCCAGGGCCTGGATGGAGTCGGCATGGGAAGATTCCAGGGTGGCAGACAGATAGGGCCCTTTGACCAGTTTTGACATTCTGGGCACCAAAACCTTCACCATAAACAAAGAGATCAGCAGGGACCCCATACAAGATCCCAGCACGACGCCTATGTTTTTGAGCAGTAGCTGTCCTTCCCATGGCAAAGACGGGTCTGGAATGACAAAGCCCTGGAAGGAAAGCACCAATCCTGCGGCAATGACCACCAGCCCTGAAATTCCGGCCGCACCGAATCCGGGCAGGACAAAGACCTCCACCCCCAACAGCAAAGACCCTATCAAAAAAAGCAAAAACTCCGTATGACCTGCCAGGCCCACCAGATATTGATTAAAAAAGACCAGCCCCAGGCAGACAATTCCAAAAATCCCGGGAAGCCCGAATCCAGGGGCCTTTATTTCCGTATACACGGCACCGATCCCCAGAAGCATGAGAACCGGCAGAAAGGGCTGGAGCACTCGAACCAGATTTTCAGACCAGGTTTCTTCCAGGACAATCAGATGATACCCCTCATATCCCAGGAAGGCCAGGGCCTGGTCCAGATTGTTCACGCTCTGCTTTGAAAAACCCAGGTCAAAGGCTTCCCGATCATCCATGGTCAACAGCTCTCCTGCTGCCACAATGGTCTCTTTTCGGGTTATCTGTTTCTTTTGGGCGACCGTCAGGTCATCATATTCGACCTTGTCCATGTATTGAATCTTTTTATCCAGGGTGATACGATAGACCTCCATATTCTTGGACACCATGGCTTCGGCCAGAACTTCAGGGTAATCGTTTCGCTTGGCCAGGGAGCGAAATTGGGCCCGCAGAACCGTCTGGGTTTTTTCCCCGGCCTCTTTCTGGCCCTCCCCTGTCTGGATAATGGGGGCGCAATCTCCGATCAGGGTATTTTTATTCATCACCAGGCGGCCTGCGGCAAGGGCAATAAGGGCGCCGGCTGAAATGGCTTTTTTTTCCACAAACGCAATGGAACGTTCCTTTGGAACCCCTGAAATGGTCTCCACAATTTCAAAGGCGGAATCCACACGCCCGCCAAAGGTATCCAGCTTGAAAACAACCAGGGAATCCGGTTCACCTTTAATCTCTTCCAATGTTCTTTTGATATAGGCGGCCATACCCGGCTCAACCGTTCCTGTTACCGGGATCACATATATGGTCTGGGGCTTTTGGCCAGCACCCGCCCATTGGGGCAGGAACACAACTGCCGCCAGAAAGAAAATAAATTTAAAACAGGTGCCTGGACTCATGGTTTTTTTAAAAACTCCCTATTTTTACTTGCATCCAAATCAAGACCATTGATGTCGTCTCCTAAGTATACCATGAAACCATCCAATTCATAGAAAAAAAATGCCTGAAAATACGATTCTGCCTGACGAAACCAACCAAGAACAAAAGGTTTTGCCTGAATCCTGGTTGCTTTTTCCGGGAAAACAGGATAATTTTCATATTTACGTGTGAACAGTGTTATTGATAATG
>VMSR01000089.1 GCA_013792075.1 Desulfobacula sp. | reverse complement strand
TTCCTTTAAATGCAAAAGCCGTATCATCCGGGCAGGTTCCCGCATCGTGGTGTCCAAAATAGACCTGTTCAATGACACTCAGGTGAGAATTGCAACCGGTACTGCCACCTATCTGATCGGGTGATCAGGTGGGGATGGACGCAAGATTTTCGGTCAGGGGAAGCGTTTCTTACTCAATATATCCCTTGCCCTTGCATTTCGGGCACTGGATATCCGGCTCGCAAATGCAGTCATTGACGTTTTCCTCGTTGTCGCTTCCCCGCCATTCTGCATTGCATTCACACTGACCTACCATAACTTTGGACCCTTTGCATTCTGGGCATTTTTTTTTGTCGGATGTCATTTTTCTTCTCCTTTTAAAACAAATGTTGACCAAGCGCCTGTTGGCATCCATTATAGTCCCATTTTTTTTTTTGTAAAGGATGCCCGGAGGGTTCTGATATCAAAAAGGTTGCAGCACCTGAAGTTCAGGAAAGGATTGTGAATATGGCAGATGACTATTTTGCCCATGGCCGGGCGCAAACCTGTCAATTTGGAGATCAGAAAATACCGGCATGATGAAAAGAATATTGAAAAAATTAGCATATGAGTGTAAACGACACTCAGTTCCCTAAACCGGAGTGAATGTTGCGATCTTCTGTCAAGCTGAGTCTTGTTCAGGACAGCTTTGCTGCAACCATATGCGATAGGGGTGGTTAGGACGGGGTTTACCAACGGGTATCTGGGGTGGTTTTTGGCAAAGGACAATTGAAAAAGGGCAAAAAATGTGAAATGGAAAACTGGAAATAGAATATGACGATGATTAGCAAGGGGCTGTTTCTGCAGGGGATTACAAAAGCATACGATGGTGTAGAAGCTGTAAAAAACATTAGCCTTGAAATAAAATCCGGCGAATTTTTCACGCTGCTTGGGCCATCTGGATGCGGTAAAACAACCCTGCTTCGCATGATTGCCGGTCTGGAACTCCAGGATTCGGGCACAATCCTCCTGGAAGATCAGGATATCACCCGGTTGCCGGCCATCAAACGGCAGATTAATACGGTTTTTCAAAATTACGCGCTCTTTCCGCACCTGTCTATTTTTGAGAATATTGCCTTTGGTCTGCGCGCCAGAAAGATTGCTGAACAAGAGATACATGCCAGGGTTCAAAATGCGCTTGATATGCTGGAACTGGGAGAAATGCCCAAAAGATATCCCCATCAGCTTTCCGGGGGACAGAAACAGCGGGTGGCCCTTGCCAGAGCCCTGGTGAATGAACCCAAGGTGTTGCTGCTGGATGAGCCCATGTCTGCCCTGGATGCCAAGTTAAGGGCCCAGGTCCAGGTAGAGCTCAGACGGCTGCAAAAGAAACTGGGCCAGACCTTTATCCTTGTCACCCATGACCAGGATGAGGCATTGGTTGTCTCCGACCGTATCGCGGTAATGAAGGACGGACAGATTGTCCAGTTCGGCACTCCTGAAGCGGTGTATGATTTTCCAAAAAACAAGTTTGTCGCTCAATTCTTAGGTGCGGCAAATCTTCTTTCAGGCCGTTTCCATGACGGGATTTTTCATACCGATATCGGTGCCCTTGAATTAAAAACCCTGCCGTCATGGGAACAGGGGACCATTGCCATCCGGCCCGAATGGATAAAAATTTCAGATACAAAACCTGAAAAAAACGGGATTCGGGCAAAGGTCAATGAAATCATTTACCGGGGTACCAACCTGGATCTGGGAGTTGAACCCGGCGGGATAAGGGTCAGGAGCAATACCTATAAACGGTTCAATATAGGAGATGAAGTCTGGCTTGATCTTGCACCCGAAGACCTGGTGGTGCTCAATGAATAGACTGATTATCTGGTATGGAGAACTGCTGACCCAAAAAAAACTCATTAAACGGGGGGCATTGTTCCTGGGGCCCGGCATGTTGTGGCTGCTGATTTTTTTGGTGCTTCCGGGTTTGATACTTGTCCTTGTCAGCTTTGCCGGCAGGGGGGCATACGGAGAAATGGTCTGGGAATACAGCTTTGACAATTACAAGCGGCTCATGGGGTACGGCATATTCGGGTGGACCCCGGATTATCTGGTGATTCTTCTGCGTTCCGTATGGGTGGCCCTTGTCACCACCGGTCTGTCCGTTGTTCTGTCTTATCCCCTGTGTTTTTTTATTGCCAGAAAGCCCGAAAGAACACGGTATGTCTGGCTGATGATGGTGATCATTCCCTTCTGGACCAATATGGTCATCAGAACCTATTCATGGTTCTTGATTCTGGCACCGGAACTGCCCTTTGCAAAACTGGCAGCATATTTTAAAATCATTTCACCGGGGATGGCCCTTTATCCCAGCGCCTTTGCCGTTTATCTGGGGATGGTTTCCATGTTTCTTCCCTTTGTGGCCCTGCCCCTTTTTTCAAGCATTGAACGTCTGGACTGGACCCTGGTTGAAGCAGCCCAAGACCTTTATTCATCGAATTTACGGATTTTCATGCATGCTATTTTGCCCCAGACGCTTCCCGGCCTTTCAGTGGGCATTATTCTCTCTTTTGTTCCTGCCATGGGGATGTTTGTTGTCCCGGATCTTCTGGGAGGTGCCAAATACATGCTGGTGGGCAACCTGATCCAACAGCAGTTTGGGACAAGCCGTGACTGGGCTTTTGGCGCGGCAATCAGCATGGGGCTGATGATCTTGACCATGTTCAGCCTTTATTTATACCGAAGAAAAAATAAAGGCATGGAATTGTTATGAGAAAACTGAATCTGGCGGTGAACACCATGGCCTTGGGGACCATGGCTTTTTTGTATCTTCCCCTGATCGCAGTGGCATTTTTTTCCGTGAACAACACAAAATACGGCCTTGCCTGGAAAGGATTCACCCTCAACTGGTATCTCCAGCTGTTTCAAAATGAGGTGATTCTTCAGGCTGCCTGGAATACACTGATTCTGGCGGTTGTGTCCACCAGTATATCGACTGTTTTGGGAACAGCCCTTGCCATTGGTATGGACCGGTTTCCCTGGCCGAAAAAAATGAACACAGTTTTTGATCTTGTTTTACATCTGCCGGTAATCATACCCGATATTATCCTTGCGGCAGCCCTTGTGGTTGCGTTCGGGTTTCTCAGGGGAATTAGTTCGTTCTTTGAACCGGGACTGTTCAGCATGATCGTCGGTCACATTACCTTTCAGGTGGCATTTGTTGCCCTGGTGGTCCGCAGCCGTCTTGTCAGCATCGGAAAGGATGTGGAAGAGGCGGCAAGGGACCTGTATGCAACCACCCCTTATCTTTTATGGAATGTGACCCTGCCCTTATTGATGCCGGGCATTGTTGCAGGCGCCATGCTTGCATTTACCCTGTCCCTTGATGATTTTGTCATCAGTTTTTTTACGGCAGGCCCGGACTCGGTAACCCTGCCATTGTATATTTTTGCAGCCGTGAGAAGGGTAGTGACTCCCCAGATCCATGCATTGTCAACACTTGTATTATTGGCGACGATACTGCTTGTCGGTGTCATGGAACGGTTTACAAGAAAAAAGAATACACCATAATTGTTTTTTAATGATTTAAACCAAAAAATTTAACGACCAGGGAGGAAAAAATGAAGAAAATGATTTTAGCGCTGTTGATCAGCCTTTCCTTTTTATCAGGTATTGCATGGTGTGGGGGCGGGGAGTTGAAAATATTCACATGGTCTGAATATATGGATGAAGCCAATTTTCCAAAGGAATTTGAAAAAGCCACGGGTATCAAGGTGAGTCTGGATTTATATGAATCAAACGAAGAAATGATGGCCAAACTGCAGTCAGGCGGTCTGGGACAATATGATATCATACTTCCATCGGATTTTATCATGCCAAGTCTAATTCATTTAAAGCTGTTGACCCCCCTGGACCATTCTAAAATACCAAATTTAAAAAACCTAAGTGAGAAATTTACCAGCCCTGATTTTGATCCGGGCAATAAATATTCTGCAGGATGGCAGTGGGGAACTGTTGGACTTTTTTATAACAAGAAAAAGATGAGCGAGGCGGATGTAAAGTCCTGGTCCGTTATTTTTGATCCTGCTAAAACCCCCGGCGCATTTTATCTGATTGATTCTGTAAGGGAAATGCTTGGCATCACCTTGTTGTATCTGGGATATGACTTTAACACCACCAATCCCAAAGAACTTAAGGCAGCGGCAGATCTTCTTGTTGCCACCAAAAAAAGAGAAGCATGTCTTGGGTTTAAAGGCGGTGTGGGCGGAAAAAATGACGTAATCTCCGGAACGGCAAGTGCTGCAGTGGTTTACAATGGGGATGCCATTCAAACGGTTGCCGAAGACCCTGAAACCTATGGATTTATCGTGCCCAGGGAAGGCAGCGCCATCTGGATCGATTCCATGTGTATTCCTGCCAAAGCGCCAAACCTTGAAGCTGCACACAAATGGATAAACTGGGTTCTGGAACCTGCGGCCGGCGCCTCACTTTCAAATTTTAACCACTATGCCACACCCAATGGGGCCGCCGTACCCTATCTTTCCAAGAAAGATTTGGATAATCCGGGTGTCTGGCCGCCGCCGGAAGTCATCAAAACCCTTAAATTTATAAAAGACCTGGGTAAGGACAACCGAATTGTAGACGAAGCCTGGACCCGGGTAAAATCCCATTAATTTTTTAATATAGGATGCCCGCTGGTGACGCGGTGTGTTTTGTCACCAGCAGGCATTCCACAGCGTAAATACTCAGGAAAAAATATGACCAGAATAGGGGGGAAAACCCCGGCCCAGGATGGTTTCAGAATGCCTGGAGAATTTGAATTTCACAAAAAATGCTGGATGTTGTGGCCTGAAAGACCCGATAATTGGCGTCTGAATGCCGGGCCTGCCCAAAAAGCATTTACAGAAGTTGCAAGGGCCATCTCCAGGTTTGAACCTGTTGCCATGGGGGTCTCGAAACGGCAGTATAAAAAAGCCCAAAGTCTTTTGCCCGCCAATATTGAAATTGTTGAAATCGAATCCGACGATTCCTGGATGAGGGATGTGGGCCCCACCTTTGTAAAAAATGATGCAGGAGAGGTCCGGGGGGTGGACTGGGGGTTTAATGCCTGGGGCGGACTCAATGGAGGGCTTTATTTTCCATGGGACAAAGACGAAAAAATTGCACAAAAAGTGTTATCCCATGAAAAAATTGACCGGTATAAAGCCGGCCTCATCCTTGAGGGAGGATCGATCCATACCGATGGGGAAGGCACCTTGATTACCACCGAAGAGTGTCTGCTGAATCCCAACAGAAATCCCGACCTCTCAAAAAGCCAGATAGAGGCTCATTTAAAACAATACCTGAATGTAAAAAAGATAATCTGGCTGGGAAAAGGGGTTTTCATGGACGAGACGGACGGTCATGTGGACAATCTTTGCTGTTTTATCAAACCCGGAGAAATTTTGCTTCTTTGGACCGATGACACGAAAGACCCCCAGTATGATATCTCCTGTGCTGCCTTTGACCGGCTTTCAAATACGCTTGATGCAAAGGGCAGGACACTCAAAATTCATAAAATTCACCAGCCGGGCCCTTTTTATATGACCGAAGAAGAAAGCCGGGGGGTAAAAAAAAAGCAAAAGGCCGCACCAAGGGATCAGGACAGCAGATTGGCGGCATCCTATGTCAATTTTTATATTGCCAATAAAGGGATTGTCATGCCACTATTTGATGATCCCCATGATAAAACTGCCTTGGAAATAGTGAAACGTCTTTTCCCCGAAAGAGAGGTGGTCGGCGTTCATGCCCGGGAAATACTGCTGGGGGGAGGAAATATCCATTGTATTACCCAGCAGCAGCCGGGTGCATAGGGAGGAGTTCTTTTAATGTCAAAGCTTATGGTTGCCGCAACCCAGATGGTATGCACAAAAAATCTGGACCAAAATATTTCAACAGCTGAACGTCTGGTTTTCACTGCAGCTGAAAAGGGAGCCCGGATCATATTGCTTCAGGAGCTTTTTGAAACCCTTTATTTCTGCCAGGAAGAAAAGGCTGAGCATTTTAAGCTGGCAAGTGCCCTGGAAGAAAATAAGGCCGTAAACCATTTTTGTGCCATTGCAAAAAAACTCAAACTGGTGCTGCCCATCTCCTTTTTTGAAAAAAAGAATGCCGCCCATTACAATACAACGGCCGTGATTGATGCGGATGGAAGTATTCTCGGAATATACCGGAAAACGCATATACCGGACGGACCGGGGTATGAAGAAAAATTTTATTTTAATCCGGGTGATACCGGATTTAAAGTCTGGCGAACAAAATATGCCTGCATCGGTGTGGGCATCTGCTGGGACCAGTGGTTTCCTGAAGCTGCCCGGATAATGGCATTAAAAGGGGCCCAGATCCTTTTTTATCCCACGGCCATAGGGTCTGAGCCGGCCCATGGTGCCCTGGATTCAAAAGCGCACTGGCAAACCGCCATGCAGGGACACTCTGCCTGCAACCTGATTCCGGTTGTGGCATCCAACAGGATCGGCACCGAATCCTTTGGCGCATCCAGGATCACCTTTTACGGGTCCTCTTTTATTACGGACAATAGAGGCCAGATCCTGCAACAGGCCAATCGGACAGATGCGTCCGTGATCCTTTCAGAGTTTGACCTTGACCAGCTTGAACTTCAAAGGGCCTCATGGGGGCTTTTCAGAGACAGGCGACCTTCCCAGTACAAGACCCTGCTCACCTCCAGCGGTGAATGAAAAACCATGGTAACAACTTGTGTCCCCTGGTGTTTTGGAAAATTTTTTACCCATCACACATGGGGATTTATAAAAAATCCATCAGGGCTTTATTGATGCGCTCAGGCTTTTCCTCCTGGAGAAAATGGCCTGCTCCATCAATGCCGACAAGGCGGGAACCCGGGATGTCCTGGTGAAGGCGCCTGGCAAGTTTGAAAGGGAAAAACTGATCCTTTTTTCCCCAGAGAATCAGGCTAGGGGTGTCAATGGTTCCCAGGGAATGGGGGGATTCAACCATATGGATAGGGGGGACGGCAATGGTCTTGGAAAAGGCTTTTTTCCCTTCCGGGCTGTTGATCCAAGGGGTTATAAACAGGTTCACAACCTCCTCGGAAACAAGTGATGTATCATAAAACCCCGTGCAAAGGACTTGTTTAAAAATAGTTTTGTTCAGAAAAAACGGGGTAAATACCGATTGCTTGAGCAGAAAAATGCTGAAGGAAAGCAAATAGTGCCAGTCTGAATAGGGGCTTGTATTCATTACAACCAGGCGTTCAAGACGATCTTTGTGGCGGACGGCAAAGCTGAGCCCTGCCATTCCCCCAAGATCATGGACGACAAGGCTTGCTTTTTCAAGATTCATGGCATCATAGAATTGCCGGATAAATCCCCGCAAAAAATCAAGATCATAGGCAATGTCTGCAGGTTTGTCGGATTGTCCATGTCCCGGGAGATCCGGGGCCAGGATATAAAATTTTTTGGAAAGTGCCGGAATCATCTTCCGCCAGAGAAGGCAGGATGAAGGCCAGCCGTGAACCAGAACAAGGGGCGGGTCGGTCGGATTGCCCGCAATCAGGGTGTGGATGGTCAGGTTATTTTTTAATCGAATAAATCGGCTTTCCATGGGTAAAATCCTCCTGAATAGTTTTTTTGACTGGACGTCCAGCCAAAAAAGGTTAAAAATTTTTAGCGGTTGTCACACAACAGGTCTGTAATGCTTGTTTCAATGCTGTCCCAGATGGTCTGGTTTTGGCACAATGCGGGTTCGGTCAGCAGTTGGAGTCCCATGCCGTCCACAAGGCCTGTTATAATGGCGGCAAGGGATTCAAGGGGCAGGGCGGGGCGGATGATCCCTTTGTCCTTTGCGGCCACAAGGCCTGCCTCCAGGGCATTTCGAAACTTTCCGTACAGGGAACTGAGTTCGTCTTTGACAATTTGGCTTTGCCTTGCCACTGCAAACCCCTCGAAAAACAGATTCAAAAAATCCGGATCCGTTTCCATGATGTTCCGCAGCAGACTCACTATTCCTTTGGCGTAGCCTTCGGGGGTTCTATGCCGGTGAAAAACCTCGGAAATCATGGCAATGCTGATTTCCATGTTCTCCTTGATCACCCGGGCCAGCATTTCATCCTTTGTCTTAAAATAATAATGGAGCAATCCCCGAGATACCCCGGCTTCTTTGGCCACCAGATTGATGGTGGTGCCCATGTATCCGTTTTTTGCCAGTAGGCATCGGACGGCGGCCAGTATTTTTTCTGTTTTCAGATCTGTTTTCAAAAAATGCAATCCCTTCTTTGTTTGCTGGACGACCAACCAGTTATTAACATGGCGCAACGCTTTCTGTCAAGGCCAGGTTTTGGGATCGGTTTTCAGATTTTTTGTCCTTTTTACCAGAAAATCAGAACCATCGTGCCTGGCAGATAATCCTAGTCTTTTTGTTTCATTTTTTTTAAGGCTGCTTTGAATTCCTCACAGGGATCTGCGTAGGATACCCGCTGGGTAAACCAGAGATAGTCCGAAGGCGCCGTTGGTTCAAATCCTTCCAGTTTAAGGGGATGCAGATAATCGGCAAGATCGGAAGGGGCTCTTGTGATCTCTGTCAGCCCGATGTTTACCTGGGAAAGTTGGGGATTGAGCGCCTTAACCCTGTCCATGACACCCAGTCCATATTCTGTGTGGCCCCGGCCAATGATGACCACAATGGGCCCTTTTGGCTCTTTCTCGTACAATTGGGATATGGACAGCGCCATTTTGTCATTTCTTGCCACCCAGGTATCATAGAGCCGGGATGTCATTTTTTCATTGCCCATGCCGCAGTGAACCGATTTGAAAATCGATTTCATATGGGTTTCATAGGGGGCATTGGAGAGCCGGGATGAAAAAAGTGTTTTTTTCTCAATGGCAGAAAGCCCCTCCAGCCCTTTCCGGGTGATTCTGTGTTTCTGGGACGTTGACAGGTCTATGCCAGCAATGGGGAGATGATTTTCCCTGGCCAATTTCATAAGGTCATAATAATAGGCCCACATGGTGTCTGACTGGGTATCCCAGCCCAATTTTTTCCGGGCCTGTTTTTCAATGGCAGCCTCCATTTTGGGAGTGTGGGCTGCTTTGCCCGAATCAGCAAAGCTGAGCAAAAAGGGGGTATCCTCCATGGAAAAAAATTCAAACCCGAGAATGGGGACCTTTTTTTTGTCAATAAGGGCTTTGATGATTTGGTGCTGGATGGTGTGGTGCATGGGATTGTCATGTTTTTCGGACAGATAAATCACATCTTGGTCTGCAATCTTGTCCACCAGGGTATTGAAAGGGATAAATTGATGGTCAGGGGCATGGATGATTTTGCCAATCAGGGGGTCCTGTCTTACCATCGTCTTTGGTGCGGTGGCACAAGCATATACCAGGGGGATGACAAGGAAAATAGCCAAATGTAAAAAAGGGCGCATAATATCCTCCAATGGGTTCATGTAAATCAATACAGACAAGATAACACTTTTTTTATGGATTTCCACCATGGTGGAAAGGGGAATTACCGGGATTCGGGTTTTCTGAAATACAGGACCAGGCTTTTGCCCACTATCGGATTGAACAATTTATCAAAAAAAGCAGTTATCTTCGGTTTTTTCATCAAGTCCCAGACCAGAAGCCTGTGGTAGAGGTTTACCAGAAATGAATCGGTTCGATTGGGTCCGATCAGACATTTGAGCCACCAATAGGGGGTATGGATGCTGTGGGCAAAATGGGACCCCAGATAAACAGGCCCCAGGGCTTGAATCTTTTGAATCAATGCCTTTTTCTTGTATATTCTCACATGGCCCATGTTGGCATTGAAATATTCATCGGAAAGACGCCAGCAGATTTTTTCCGGCCAGGATCTGGGCACACTGACGGCCAGAATTTTTCCGGGACGCACAATCCTGACCAGTTCGGACATGGCTTTTGTATCATCGGGAATATGTTCCAGCACTTCCGAACAGATGACCGTATCAAAGCAATTGTCCTGAAAGGGGAGGGCCGTTATATCCATGGCAGAAAGATTCCAGTCTCTGCAGGAAAGATCGTTGATTTCATCGTGAAATTTTAGTTTGTCCCGGGTCTGGATCAGATTGTCAAAACCAAAATCCGCCCCGGTGCAACAGGTGTCTTTTTCCTGGGCAGCCCGGATGGTATGACGGCCTTCTCCGCAGCCGATATCCAGAATTTTGTCATGGGGATTGATATCAAGCCGGTTAAAATCAATGGTAATCATGGATAATCTCTCTATAGGCTTCAACGGTTCGAATGGCTGTTTTTTCCCAGGTAAATTCTGCCAAAACCCGTTCATATCCTTTTTGGGCCAGTCTATCCCGCTGGGCAGGATCATCCAGGAGTTCAACAATGGCACGTTCAAGCGCCCGTGCATCCCCGGGGGGAACCAGTTTGGCGGCATTGCCTGCCACTTCCGGAAGGGCACCGCCCGTGGTGCTGATCACGGGAATCCTGCATGCCATGGCCTCTCCAACCGGCAGCCCAAATCCTTCATACAGAGAGGGGACAACGGCAATGCTGGCCCTGGCATACTCCCGGACAAACCGGTCATGGTCGATGCGGCCGGTAAAATCAATATGGGATCCCAGGTCCAGCCGTTTGACCAGATTTTCAATGCCCCCGTTTTTTTTGGGGGTGCCAATGACGGTCAGGCTGACTCTATGGGTTTTAAGGACATTTTTAAGGGCAAATAAGAGATGGTATAACCCCTTTAAAGGGGTGTCCGCGCTATTGGTTACAATAAGACGGCCGGGAATTTTTCTGATGTGGTCCAAAGGGTAGAAGCTGTTCGTATCAATGCCAATGGGAATGGTTTTAAATTTTGATTCCGGAACCTTAAATTCCCTTGCAATATCTCTTTTCGAACTGTCTGATACCGTAATAATCGTCCTGAGTTTTTTGGCGACATGCTTTTGCATGCCGATGAACGAATACCATCGCAAGGCTTTGAGTTTTTTGAGATAGGATCGGGTGCTTTGGACTGCCAATCTTCTGTCCACGGTCATGGGATGGTGGATGGTGGCGGTTACCGGTACTTTTCTTTGTAAAGAAAGCAGACTGTAGGAAAGGCTTTGGTTGTCATGGATGATGTCAAACTGACTTTCATGGCCTTTTAAGTGACGGTTCACCCGCATGCCAAAGGTCATGGGTTCCGGGTATCCCATGGCGGACACGTCCAGCCATTCCAGAAGATTGATGGGGTCTTTGAGTTCTTCAAGGCTCGGGGTCCGAAAGGGGTTGTCTGCATTGTAGAGATCCAGGGTTTCCAGCATGGTCAGGATGCCATTCCCGTTCAGTTGGGGATCAGGCGGGCCTGCAATGACTTCAACCCGGTGTCCCAGATCGGAAAGCGCATGGGTCAGGTGCCGGACGTAAACGCCTTGGCCGCCGCAGTGGGGGTTGCTTCGGTAGCTTAAGATGCCGATTTTAAGGGATGAATTCATAGAAAGTAAGAATGGTGCGCCCGGCTGGAATCGAACCAGCGATCTTCAGCTTCGGAGGCTGACGCCTTATCCACTGGGCTACGAGCGCACAAAATCCAGATGCTTTTATACCACGTTATCAAATAAAATCCACATTAAACTTTTGTTTTGCTTCTCCGGCCACGTATAAAGAGCCGGCAATGCAAATGGCATCATTGTCGGAACAAGTCGATATGGCATGGGTTACAGCACTCTGCACATCTTCTATAATCTCAATTTTTTTACGGGTAATTTTTTTTACGGCAGCTTCTAAAACACTGGTTTCAAGGCTTCTGTCAATTTTTGCTTTGGTAATAATAATTCTATCTGCACAGGGAACCAGGTGCTTGAGCATTTTTTCGTAGGGCTTATCATCCAGAATACCCACCACCAGGGTAAGGTGTCTGCCGACCAGGGTATCGGACAGGTATTTGCCCAGAATCTGGGCTGCTTTAAGATTGTGGGCCCCGTCCAGAATCACCAGGGGTTTTTCCATGACAACTTCAAGCCGGCCCGGCCACTTTGCAGCAGATAATCCTTCTTTGACCAGCGGTTCAGATAAATTATACCGAAGATCCGTTCCTTTGAATTTGTCGAATACAAGCTCGATTGCCGCCAGGGCCAGACTTAAATTTTCTTTCTGGTGATCTCCGGGCAAGGGTTTTACAAGCGCTTTATAGGTATGGTGAAGGCCGTGATACAGATAGGTGGCTTTGTTTGGGCTTTTCCGTATGGAGAAATCCTGTTTAAACCGGAAAAGCGGAGCCGATTTGTCAGATGCAATCTGTCGGATTACCCCAAGGCCGGAGGGTTGGGATACCCCTGTGACAACGGGGGTGTTCTGTTTGATGATCCCTCCTTTTTCCCAGGCCAGAGCCTTTATGGTACTGCCCAGGTATTCGGTGTGTTCAATGGACAAATTGGTGATCACACTGACTTCGGGAAGGATAAGGTTTGTGGCATCAAATCGTCCGCCCATGCCTGTTTCAATTATGGCCCAGTCTACATTTTCCCTGGAAAAATGATAAAATGCCATGGCGGTATTGATTTCAAAAAAGGTAGCTTTCCTCGTTCCCCTGTCTGCCCCATGAACCGCTTCATAGGTTTCTACCACTTGTTCATCTGAGATCTGTTCTCCGTTGACACATATTCTTTCATTGAATCGGACCAGGTGGGGAGACGTATAAATGCCTGTTTTGAAGCCCGCCTTTCTGAGGATGGATTCGATATAGGTGGCAGTTGATCCCTTGCCATTGGTTCCGGCAACATGGATGGTATGGTAGTTTTTCTGGGGGTTGTTCAGGGTCTTGAGAATGTTTTGAATGGTCGCAAGCTCAAGCTTGATACCGAAACGGCTGAGCTTGTAAATCTTGTCGAGACATTCGTGGTAGGATATTTTTCCCATTTTTTCCAATAATAAAAACCCGGCATACTTGATATATCATCAAACATGCCGGGAAGAATCTAACGGTTTAATTGTTTTTTCTGTGGGTTTTTGAGGCCGCAATTCTTTGTCTTCTCATTGCTTCTCTCATTTTACGTCGTCTGAATTGACAAGGTTTTTCAAAATGTTTTTTTACTTTAAGACGTTTGAAGAGACCGTCATTCTGGATTTTTTTCTTCAATATTCTCAAGGCTTTTTCGACATCATTGTCAATAACCGTGACCATAATTTCTTTCAAAAGGCATCGCCCCTTTCATCGTGGATTTAAATATACACTATTTATAACCCGATCATATAACAAATAAGCGTTATGAAAGCAAGTAAAAAAGCCATTTGACTGAATAATAAAAATACAGTCAAATGGCCAGGGTCGTTCATTTTTGGATATCCTTAATTTGCTTGTAAAAAGGACAGTCACGTTCGCTTTTTATAATTTGGAAACAAGCTCGTTTGTGACAGACTTGAGATCTTTTTCACCGGCCAGGGTGAAGTATTTGACGGAAGCATCCTTTTTGGCAAGATCTCTGTAATAATAGGCAGAGGCCAGGGTGCCGGTAGTTGTGTCATAGTAAATGGAATGACGTTTATCAATGGCAACCTCATCCTGATCGTCACCACGGGCGCTGAGGGCGCCGCCGCAAACCCGGCATTTGTCTCCGTTGGGTTTGATGGCATCGATGAAAATATTGTTCGGATGGTTGTTGTCATTCTCGCACAGCCTGCGGCCCATGATTCTGTTTTTGGCAATCTGGCGGTCAAGGATCAGCTCAATGACGTAGTTGAGTTTCATGCCGGCTTCTTCAAGGGATGCATGCAGTTTTTCTGCCTGGATTTTGTTTCTGGGGAAACCGTCCAAAAGCCATCCGCCCTTGCAGTCGTCTTTCTGCAGTCTGTCAAGAACCATGGGGATGGTGATTTCATCCGGAACCAGGTCTCCCTTATCAATATAAGCTTTGGCTTTTTTACCCAGTTCGGTTCCGCCCTTGATGTTCTCACGAAAGATACCCCCGGATTCAATGTGGGCGATATTGTACTTGTCTTTGAGTATGGTTCCCTGGGTTCCCTTGCCACTGCCGTTTGGTCCGAAAAAAAGAATGTTCATTTTAACTCCTTATATCTGTTTAAATGGATGTATTATCTGCACAACTTTCCTACATATAAGAGTCGTTTTTGTTTGTCAAGGCCAAGGCAATAGCGATCGGAAAATGGTTTTGTAAAAATATGCTCCATGGAAGAAATATATTTCGATTAGTTCTTGAATGTGGGAAAGGATATTGTTATTAATGGTGCAGAAAAATCCAGAGGAAGTTACTTTTTTAATATACGGTATTTGAAGGGGGAAAAATGACGGAATTGATTGATGTCAGGGCAAGGGAAATAATTGATTCCAGAGGGAATCCAACGGTTGAAGTGGATGTGACACTGGCTTGTGGTGCACAGGGCCGTGCTGCAGTTCCGTCAGGCGCCTCCACAGGTACACGGGAAGCCTTGGAACTTCGGGACAATGCAGAAAACCGTTTTATGGGCAAGGGGGTTCTCAACGCTGTTGCCAATGTGAATGAAGTGATTGCGCCTGAAATCATCGGATATGATGCCATGGATCAGGCCGGGCTTGACCGGACCATGATTGACATCGACGGAACGGAAAACAAGTCACGGTTGGGGGCCAACGCAATTTTAGGGGTGTCCATGGCCGCGGCAAGGGCGGCGGCCAATGCCTGTGATATTCCTTTATATCAGCACATTGGTGGTATAAATGCACGGATACTTCCGGTACCCATGATGAACATTATCAATGGCGGCGCCCATGCTGCCAACAATCTGGATATCCAGGAATTCATGATCCTTCCCTTTGGGGCGGCTTCCATAAGCGAAGCCATCAGAATGGGAGCGGAAACCTTCCATCACCTGAAAAAAATTCTCAAGGGGGAAGGCCTGAACACGTCAGTGGGGGATGAAGGCGGGTTTGCTCCGAATCTGAAATCCAATGAACAGGCCCTGGAGTATATTATCAATGCCATTGAGGCGGCGGGTTACAGACCGGGCAGAGATATCGGTATTGCCCTTGATGCAGCGGCGTCGGAATTCTATCGGGACGGGAAATATGTATTCCAGTCAGAGGGAAAAAGTTTGTCTGCAGAGGAATTGATCGACTATTACGAGGGCCTGATTGAAAAATATCCCCTGTATTCCATCGAAGATGGCCTTGCAGAGGGTGACTGGGAATCATGGGCGATTATGACGGAACGCTTGGGGCATTCCACACAGATTGTGGGGGATGATATCTTTGTGACCAACCCGGATATTTTCAAGCGGGGGATTGAAAGGGGTATTGGCAACTCAATCCTTATCAAGCTTAACCAGATCGGAACCTTGACCGAAACCCTTGATACGATCCAGATGGCAAAGGATTCAGGGTATACCACCATTGTGTCCCATCGGTCGGGAGAAACCGAAGACTCTTTTATCGCCGACCTGGCCGTGGGGGTTAACGCAGGCCAGATTAAGACCGGATCCATGTCAAGGAGCGATCGGGTGGCAAAATACAATCAACTGATTCGAATTGAAGAAAGACTGGGGGGGAGTGCATCTTTCCCGGCAGATTTATTCTTTTAACCATTGGGGTTTATGATTAGAAAAATTTCAATTCTTTTTTGGACAGCATTTTTTATGTTATTGACAGGAAATGGTGAGGCGTTTGTTCCGCAAACGCCTCACCTCTTGCACCAGGTGATCCAAAAAATCAATCGTCCCGAAGGAATGGTGGTCCATCAAACCCGGAATGTCATGGATGCTTCAGTTCAGGAGGGCGCGCCAAAGACAATTGGGCTGGATGAAAAATTGGTTTATGCCTTTCCGGATAAATTCAGGTCTGAAATTGTTTCAGGCAGGGGTTCCCGGTTTCCTCTGGATTCTCCCCTTCCTTGTTTGATGTGAACGGTATACACAAACTATATCCTGTGAGCAGTGTATCCAAGGATGAGGGGCCAAAGGCTTTGGATAAAATTGATGAGCTGGACAAGAAGATTGAAATTTTTAGAAAATTATATGAATAATTTAAACAAGTGAGGGATTGATGGCTGAAAATACCAAGTATATTTTTGTTACCGGTGGCGTATTATCATCTTTGGGTAAAGGACTTGCATCTGCGGCCATTGGTATGCTTCTGGAAAGCCGAGGGCTGACTGTGACCATACAAAAGCTGGACCCTTACATAAATGTTGATCCCGGAACAATGAATCCTTTTCAGCACGGGGAAGTTTTTGTGACCGATGACGGGGCTGAAACAGATCTTGATTTGGGTCATTATGAACGTTTCACCAATGCCAAATTGGGTAAAAACAATAATTTTACCACGGGTAAGATTTACGACCAGGTGATTACAAAGGAGCGCAAGGGAGAATACCTCGGTGGAACGGTTCAGGTCATTCCCCACATTACCGATGAAATTAAAAAAAGTATTCTTCTGGTATCCAATAAAACCGATGTGGTGATTGTCGAAATAGGCGGTACCATCGGTGATATTGAGTCTTTGCCCTTTCTTGAAGCCATCCGGCAGTTTCGGACCGATGCCGGGCCTTCCAACGTGATCTATATTCACTTGACCCTGGTTCCCTATATCAAGACGGCCTGCGAGGTTAAAACCAAACCCACCCAACACAGTGTAAAAGAATTGCGCAGTATCGGTATCCAGCCGGATATCCTGTTGTGCCGGACGGAAAGCTATTTGTCCCAGGAAATTAAAAATAAAATTTCCTTGTTCTGTAATGTGGATCCGGATGCTGTATTTACGGCAAAGGATGTAGACTGCATCTATGAAGTGCCGTTGGTTTATAATAAAGAGGGTCTTGGGGATAAAATATTAAAGAAATTGAATATATGGGCAAGGGCACCCCGGCTGGACGATTGGCGGGAAATGGTTGAAAAGCTGAAAAATCCGCGCTTTTCCGTCAATATCGCCATTGTGGGAAAATATGTGGATCTGACCGAGAGTTATAAAAGCCTGAATGAAGCACTCACCCATGGGGGTATCTCCAATGATGCCCGTGTGAATCTTAATTTTGTTGATTCTACAACCCTGACCGAGGAAAATGTGGTCGAAACATTATCGGCCAGTGACGGGGTTCTCGTTCCGGGCGGATTTGGATCCAGGGGGATTGAGGGTAAAATTCTGGCAGCCAAATATGCCAGGGAAAACAAAGTACCGTATTTCGGTATCTGCCTGGGAATGCATATGGCTGTAATTGAGGTGGCACGAAATCTGGCCGGTATGGAGGATGCCAATGGGGAAGAATTCGATCCGTATACGCCCTTTCCTGTGATCTATTTGCTAAAGGAATGGTATGACGAGCAGACCAAACAGATTGAAAAAAGAGACGAGAGATCGGACAAGGGGGGCACCATGCGGCTGGGAGCTTATCCCTGCCGCCTGGAACCAGGCACCTTTGCCATGAAAGCATATAAGACTGAAAACATTTCAGAGCGCCATCGCCATCGGTTTGAATTCAACAATGAGTACAAACAGCGATTGGTGGACGCAGGGCTTATTATCAGCGGAACCTCTCCGGACCATGAACTGGTTGAGATTGTCGAACTTGCGGGTCATCCATGGTATCTGGGCTGCCAGTTCCATCCGGAATTCAAATCAAAACCCACCAATCCCCATCCCCTTTTCAGGGAGTTTATCAAGGCATCCCTGAAAAACGCAAAAAAATAGGGCAGTTATCGGGCGGGGGGTATCTTGCATGTACGCATGGGAAAAAAGATACCTCTTGATTTTTAAAAAACGCCCGTCCGATCATTGCCAGGGCCCACAAAACCCAGGCGATGGTCATTCCCATAACGCCCACGATTTTTTTCCTTCCCGGGTTTTTCCATACCCCCTTAAATTGAATTGATATTTCCCTGTGGTTGCCACCATAAAGAATGAATGATAAAAATAAAGTTATAATACCAATTCTATCCTAAACCAAAATCGGGCACAAGCAGCAGGTCAACAAGGATTATTATAGGGATGCACTCAAATGGAAAAAGCTGTCACCATTCATTGTAACAATATCAGGCTTGAGGGGTTGTTATCTCAGAATATCTCCGAACGAGGCGTGGTGGTAACCCACCCTCATCCCCTGTATGGCGGGAATATGGAGAACCCTGTGGTAGAACAGATTGTACAGAGTTTTTTGGAGAGAGGGTTTACGACACTTCGCTTTAATTTTCGGGGGACCGGGAAAAGTTCCGGTGTTTTTGACAATGGTGTGGGTGAAGTCGAGGATGTGAGGGCAGCCCTGGACTATCTGAAGGGGTCGAAAGTTACAGCTCTTTACCTTGCAGGCTATTCTTTTGGGGCCCGGATGAATGCGTCCCTGGTATCTTCCGGATATGCGGTCCAAGACCATATTATGGTCTCTCCGCCAATGGGGGTTCTGTCCTTTTCCGATGTGGCGTCCCTGCCGTCAACGGGCCTGATCCTGACCGGAGCAAATGATGCGATTGCACCCAAGGATATGGTGCAGGCGGCCATTAATCGGTGGAAAATAAACCCGCGCTTTGAGGTGATCAGGGGGTGTGACCATTTCTATACAGGTTGTCTGACCAGTTTAAAGGATTCTCTTCTGGATTATTTGACCTGAATTCATCGGGATGCCGGGTCCGGGTCCACCCAGTTTTTTTTCGTCAAGAATTTTTTTGGCCCCATCCTCCGTCTGCAAGACATCCATCCGTCTCGGTTTTCCAAAAAAAAAAATAATATCCATTGTGATTATCGGAAAAAGTCGGAATTATCCGGAATTTTCGCGAATTAATGAATCTTTTTAGATCTTTTCGAATAAACAT
>VMSR01000297.1 GCA_013792075.1 Desulfobacula sp. | reverse complement strand
TGCTGGTAGTGCAGTTTCTTTTCTAACCAGAGCAGGGAGAGGCAACGTTCCAAGTGAGATGAAAAAAATCATAGTTATTTAGTGAACCTGATTTATATCTTAGTTAATCCAATATTAAGATATCAAATTTAAGTCAATAGAAAAGTTTTTTTTGTTCATTATTTATTTTGATCGGCCTTTCACTGCAAAGGGAAATCGAATAAGTGGGTGATTTGAGCAAAAGCGACCCTTATCCGCCACGGGATATTTTTCGAAGTTGTCAGTTTCATGGAATTCGTCATCGGAGAATATTAAATAATTATTGCAAGGCAAAAGCTTTTGCAGGTATAATCCCGGCAGTATTAATAACCGATATCCAACATAAGGAAAGCCATATGAAAAACCCCATTGACACCTATTGGAAGCTGAAACTTGAATCCCTCAAGGACAATCTGGAAAATAATAATTTTGAGGTCTTTATTGCTGATACCGCCGAGTCTGCCAGGCAGATTGCCTTGGACAAGATTATTCCTGACCTGAATATCAAAAGCGTTTCCTGGGGAGGTTCCATGTCCTTCATTGGCTCCGGTCTTTTCCATGAACTCAACAATAGAAAAGATCTGGAAATTCTGAACACCTTTGACAAGACCCTTTCCATGGAAGAGATGCTTGAGCTCAGACGCAAATCTCTTCTGGTGGATTTGTTTGTCACAGGGACAAACGCAATTACAGAAGCCGGACACCTGGTCAATCTGGATATGATCGGTAATCGTGTGGCTGCCATCATGTGGGGGCCTAAAAATGTCCTTTTGATTGTCGGCAGAAATAAGATTTGCGGCGACCTGGAAGATGCCATGTTCAGGATTAAAAATTATGCAGCCCCTGTCAATACCATGAACCTGGATAAAAAAACCCCTTGTTCAAAAACAGGCGTCTGCCATGATTGTTCCAGTCCGGACCGGATTTGTAATTATTGGACGATTACGGAAAAAAGTTTTATCAAGGGCCGTATTAAAATTATTCTTGTGAACCAGGACCTGGGATTTTAAACCATGCAAAAAATAGTCGTCTTTCAGCAGAATGGTTCCGGAAAGAGCAAAATTGAAGGAATCAACCGATTCGGGGATAAGCGGTTTAATATTCAGATTATTGAGATTAACGGGCCGCTTCCCTCTTTGATAGAAGATACATCGGCCTATCTGCCCGAGACCCTGGATGCGGATCTGGTCTTGGATTATTTAAAACACCAGGATCTCTCCGATGACCTGAGTCTGCTGTGTGAGAAACTTAAGATTCCCATGATTTCCTCGGGGAAAAAAATTTCCTGTGGCAAGGCCATCTGCCCGAGAACCTGTTGCGCCCTCAGGGCACAGGAAGGGCTGAAAGATTACGGCCAATTGTTCGGGGCGCCTAAAATTGACCTTGTTCTTGACGAAGATAAAATTCGGGAAATAAAGGTTCTTAAAGGGGCACCCTGCGGCGCCACCTGGCTGGCTGCTGAAAAAATAAAAGATATGCCCATAAAGGAGGCACTCACCCGGTTCGGTTTGGAAGTCCAGTTTTTCTGTACAGCCAACCCGGCTGCCTGGGATCCAATTACCGGTAAAAGTTCCGTTCATATTGCAGCAGATATACACTCAGCCGAACTGAAGGCCTGTTTGAAGAAAAAAGGCTGCCCTTAATACCGGATCTCAAAGCTGTCACAATCGGGCATCGGGGGTACTGATTCTGTCAGCACCCTGTCCACCCTGGCTCCGGGAGGTCCTTTGCGGCACCATTCTACCATCTGGCTTACCGCCTGTTTGTCTCCCTGGAACACAGCCTCCACAGACCCGTTTGAAAGGTTTTTAACGTACCCTGAAAGCGTGAGCTGTCTGGCGGCTGTTTGGGTTTGGGCCCTGAAAAAGACGCCCTGGACCCGACCGCTGATGTTTACTTTAATACCAATTGTTTCAGACATGTTTTTTTTCTCCTGAATGTTTAGCGAGGCTTTTTTTACCATGTCAGACCCGAATTTTTCCTGGATGGAATCCACTGCCCTGTCAACGGATTCCCATTGTTTTTTTGTTCGCTCCCCGGTCAAAGAGAGCAATTCCATCTGAACAGGGGTATCCATGTCCTGGAAATGGGAAACCCCAACCCCCAGAAGCCGGATCTTTTTCTTTAATTCGACTTGTCGGTACAGGGAGATGGCCGCGTTGAAAATTGCAGTGGAAGAGCAGATCCATGTGTCTGTTCGTTTGCTCCGGGTGATCTGGGTGAAGTCTGAAAATTTTATCTTGATAGACACATTGCAGCACTTCATTTGTTTTTTTCGCAGATCCCGGCCCACCCGCTGGGCGTGGGCCAGTAAAATTTTGCCGGCAGCATCGGCGTCTGAAATATCTTCGGAAAGGGTGGTCTCGCTTGAAATGGATTTCCGGATATGCTCTGTTTCAACGCAGGTTTCATCTATCCCGTAGGCCAGCTGGTATAACCGGGCACCCATTTTCCCGAATTTTCTGTTTAACAGGGAGGTATCAAATTTACGGACATCCCCCAGGGTGCGGATTTGCAAAAGTTCCATCTGCTTTGCAGCCTGTTTGCCCACCCCCGGAACCCTGGCAATGGGCAGGTCGGCAATGAAATTGTCCATTTTATCTTTGGAAATATGGGTGATGCCATTGGGTTTGTTCAGGTCGGATGCAATCTTGGCCAGAAATTTCACCGGAGCAATCCCGATGGAGCAGGTCAGAAAAGGTCTTTCAATATGGCCGCTTGGATTTTTTGGGCCATGGCAAGGGGAGGGCCGAATAATTTTTCACATCCGCTGATATCCACATAGGCTTCATCAATGGAAACCTGTTCCACCAATGGAGAGAATCCACAGATAATGGCCATGATTTTTTTGGATTCCGCTGCATATTTTTCCCTGTTCCCAGGGACAATGATTACCTCCGGGCAGAGCTGCCTTGCCTGGAAAACGGGCATGGCAGAATGAATCCCAAATTTTCGTGCCCCGTAGCTTGCGGTTGATACCACACTGCGTTTTGAAAAACCCGCCACAATAACAGGCTTGTTCCGCAGTTCCGGGTTGTCCCGTTGCTCAATGGCGGCAAAAAATGCATCCATGTCAATATGCAGAATCATCTCATTTTTTTAATATCGGTTTTCTGCATTTCAAGAACATATTTGTGAATGATTTCATATTCTTCAATGGTACAATTTTCAAAGATGCAATGACAGATCCCGTTTTTTGTGATGGTCAGGATTCTCAATTGTGCGGAAAAACTGGGCTTCCCCATGAAATTGGGAATATCCAGACAAAGGGTGACCTGATCGGCCTCATATTGCGTGAATCCCATATTTTTAAAGGCCAGACCGCCGGCACTGATATTGAGAACCTGTACCTGTTTATCTTTGAATACCATGGGAAGAGATCGTTCGCCTTGAAAAATATAGCGAAAGGCTTCCCGCTGCTCCTGCTCCTCCATCTGTTCAATGGACATGATGGGTGGAGATTCAGTTGTTGGTTTCTTTTTTTTCCAGAACAAATTCGACCCTCCTGTTCCTGGCTCTGTTTTCGTCTGTGGTATTGGGAACCTGGGGCATGATGTCTCCGTATCCCGTGGCGGTCAGGCGCTGGGGCGCAACACCCTTGGATACCAGGTATTTAATAACCGTTGTGGCCCGGATGGCGGACAATTCCCAGTTGGAGGGAAAGGCCCTGGTTGAAATGGGGATATTATCCGTATGCCCTTTGATATTGATGTTGTATTCCGGAAAGGCGTCAAAGGTTTCAATCATCTGATTAAATACCGGAAATGCCGAAGGATTCAAGTCTGCAGAACCCGAGCTGAACAAGGTTTCCCCGGACACGGTGATAATGATTTTTCCCTGCTCTGCCTGGGTGGTGATGCTCTTGTCCTGTCCTGTTTTTTGTGCAAATCGGTTGATGGTCTTAATGAGTGTTGTTTCCCGCGACCGAAGGCCCGTAATGTCTTCAATGCTGATTTTACTGGCCGGGGTGCCGGGCGTGTCAAATATTTCCAGAACCCCTTTGGGTTCCCGGTCGTGTTCGATCTGGACGATGATGGCCTCAACCTTTGCCTTGTATTTTTCCTTTTCAAAAAAGGCAAGGGAGTAGAGCAGGACAAAAAAGACCAGCAAAAGGGTCATGAGATCTGCATAGGTGATCAGCCAGGTGGCATCATCGTCATAGGTGATAAACGCGCTGTTATAGGAAACATCTTTCATGGCTCGGGCTTTATGTCCATCTGGTCCAGGGGTTTGCGCAGCCTGGAAGAAATAAAACTGGATAATTTTTCATAGATAATCACAGGATTGTTGTTGTTGATGATGGAGATGGACCCTTCCCGGATGATTTCAAGGTGAATGATTTCAATTACGGTCCGGGATCTAAGCTTGCCGGCTATGGGGAGGAAAAAAAGGGTGGACAAGAGAGAGCCATAGAAGGTGGTCAGCAATGCCGTGGCCATGGCAGGACCGATATTGGCCGGATCCTGGAGCCGGCTGAGCATCTGAACAAGGCCGATCAATGTGCCCAGCATTCCAAAGGCCGGTGCATAAATCCCCATTTTTCGGAACACATCCTGCACAATAAAATGGCGCATCTGAAGGGATTGAATCTCCGTGGTAAGGGCGGCCCGGATTACCTCTTCCTGGGATCCGTCCGACAGAAGACCGCAGGCTTTTTTCAAAAACAAGGACTGGGTTTTGATGTTGGCCAGGTGTAAAAGACCCTGGCGGCGGCTCAATCGGCTCAGGCGTATCATGGTGGCAACGGCATCATTGGGGTCTTCCTTGTCCTTGGAAAAAACAAAATAAGCAGCCTTGAAGGCCGCAAACACGTCGGTGAACTGGAAGGTAATCAATGTGGTGGCCAGGGTTCCCCCGAAGACGATCATCAGGCCCGGAATATTTATGAAGTTGTAGATATCCCCCCCCAGAAAAATGGCGGAGATTATCAGTGACAATCCGGAAATTATCCCGATGAAAGATGCTATATCCATAAAACCCTTGTGTCCTTGAAAAGTGAAGTTTCTAAACCCAACTGCCCTTGGTGCTCTGCACGCGTAATAAGTATGCTATTATATTCCCATTATGGGGTCAAGAAATTAGTCCTGCCCCTGTACAAAAATACCTAGGGTTTTTCTTCATAAAGATTCCGGATGGCTTTGATGACATCCTGGATATCCAGAAAGGCTGCCACAACTTCCGGGTCAAAATGATGCCCGGATTCCTTCTCAATGGTAGTAAGGATTCTGTCTTCGGTCCATGCTTCTTTATAGGAACGTTTTGATGCCAGGGCATCATAAACATCTGCCAGGGCCGTTATCCTTGCCGCCAGGGGGATCTGTTTCCCTTTCCAGGGGCGGCCCATTTTCGGGGCGCTGGTGTTCAGGTCCTTCACCTTTCCGGGGTAGCCGGACCCATCCCATTTTTCATGGTGGAAAAGACTGATTTCCCTGCTCATGAGATCCAGCTGGGAGGTGGTATTTTCAAAGAGTCTGGCCCCATGGACCGGATGCCATTTCATGGTATCAAATTCTTCAGGGGTAAGTTTTGCAGGTTTGTTTAAAATACTGTCCTGGATGCCGATTTTGCCGATGTCGTGGAGCATGGAAGCCAGTCGGATCAGGTCTTTGGTTTGTTTGATTTCATGGGCCGGGGTTTTCCGCTTGATGGCCAGCTGCTGATAAATCTGGGAAGAATAGGCGCCCACCCGCTGAACATGGGCACCTGTTTCCGTGGGGTCCCGAAGTTCTGCCATTCGCATCATCCGTAAGATCAGCTCCCGGTTCATCACGCCTTTTTCAATGGCAAGGGATGCATTATTGGCAAACAGGGGGACGGAAATATGGGAAAACGCGTCAAAGGGAACCACATTTCCGTTTTCATCCTTGGCATTGATCAGCTGCATGACGCCCATCATTTTTGATTGGATGGCCTTTAGCGGTATCGCAAGTATGGAAATGGTTTTATAACCATACTTTTCATCAAAAGAGGGGTTAAAGGCATAGGGAAGATCCCGGGATATTTCATAGGCATTGTCAATGGAAATGGTTTCACCGGTCATGGCAGCATACCCCACAATGGATGTCCCATCCAAAGGAATGGTGAAATCAGCATAAAGTTCTGCCTGTCCCCTGATACCATCAAATAAAGTGTCATTCTGGATATGGCAAAATTTTAATCGGTTCCGGTCCAGAAGAAAAATGGATCCGGCATCGGCATGGGTGCTTTTTCTGACCTCAAAAAGAAGCTTGTCCAGAATGGCATCAATGTCCTTGTAGGCGTTTAATTCCTCAATGGTGGAAAGAATGATCTGTAAATTGTCATAGGGAAGACAGTCATTGGTCATGGGGGTAACCTTCAATTTCGGAGTATACAGCAGTATATAACCCGTTTCTTGTTGATAGATCAAAATAAAACGACACCGAGGGTGATGTCAAGGCAAAGCTGACAATCTTTGGTTATTTGCCTCTGGAAAAAGAAAGATTGATCATTCCATGGACAATTTGGTATGACTGGCTTTAAGTTTTGTAAAACAATGGAGAAGGAATGCGCCGAATACACTATTTCTACCTTGCACTTGTTCTGGTTCTCATCTTTTGCACCGGGTGCCGTGAACCTGAAACCCGGCAAAACCAGGAGACCGGGCCCGGAATGGAGAACAAACCGGAAAGGGTATATGAACGACTCCCTGAAAAGCTTCAGTGGCTCACCAATGACACAGATCCGGTCTTTGCTTCTGCTGATGCCCGGAAAGGCGGCTATTTCCGTGCGGCACTTCTCAGTTTTCCCATGACATTCCGGGTGGTGGGACCTGATTCAAACGGGTCCTTTCGGGGGGCCATCCTGGACAATCAGCTTTCCTTGATCAATCTCCATCCGAATACTGAAAATATTATTCCGGAACTTGCCACCCACTGGGCATTTGGAGAGGATAAACGCACCATGTATTTTAAGCTGGACCCGGATGCCAAATGGTCGGACGGGCATCCTGTGACGGCCTGGGATTATGTCTATACCCTGACATTCATGCGGTCCGAGCATATTGTTGCCCCCTGGTACAATGACTATTACGCCAAGGAAATTGAATCGGTGAGGGTATTTGATGACCACACCATTGGCGTGAAAAGCACAAAGGCCGTGCCGGATCTGTATCTGAAACTGGGTATCGCTCCCACACCCGAGCACTATTTTGGTGCCCTGGACTCTGAGTTTGTCCAGAAACACAATTGGGACATTGTTCCCAATACCGGTGCCTACCAGATCCATGAATTTAAGAAAGGCCGGTTTATCAAGTTTAAACGCAAACAAGACTGGTGGGCCGGCGATAAAAAATATTTTAAAAACCGGTTCAATGTCGACTATGTTCTCTATACCGTGATTCGGGATTTTAATCTCCAGTGGGAACATTTTAAAAAGGGCCGTCTTGACGTCTTTGGCCTGAATCTTCCCAAATACTGGCATGACAAAACCCGGACCCGGGTATTTGAAAACGGATATGTGAACCGGATCTGGTTTTACAATGATCTTGAAAGGCCTTCCCACGGGATGTGGCTGAACCAGGATAAAAAAATTTTTGAGGACAAGCGGCTGCGCCACGCCTTTGCCCATGCCATGAACATTGAAAAGGTCATTGATAAGGTGCTCCGGGGGGATTATTTCAGGCTTGCCCAGGCTTTTTTCGGATACGGGAAATACACGGATTACACAATTGTCCCCCGGCAGTATGATATTGGACAAGTGGAATCCCTGATGGGGGATGCGGGGTGGAAACGGGGAAAAGACGGTATCTGGGAAAAAAACGGACAGCGGTTTTTTGTAACCATTACCTATGAGAACGACGAGTATATGCCACAACTGGCCGTGCTGAAAGAAGATGCACTCAAGGCCGGGATTGAGCTTGGCCTGGAAAAACTGGATTCCACAGCTGCTTTTAAGAAAATTCTTGAAAAAAAGCATGATGTGGCCTGGATGGGCTGGAGCACGGGCCTCAGACCTTCCTATTGGCAGGGCTGGCATTCCGACAATGCCCACAAACCCCAGACCAATAATATCACCAATACCGATGACCCTGAACTGGATGGGCTGATCGACCGATACAGGGCCAGTCTGGATGAACAAGAGCGCATCGGTCTTTCCCTTGCGATTCAGCAAAAGATCCATGAAATAGGCGCTTATGTGCCGACTTTCATGGTGCCCTATGTGAGAACGGGTTACTGGCGGTGGCTTGTGCTGCCTGAATTCCACGGAACCAGAATGTCCGAAGGCCTGTTTGACCCGTTCTCTTCAACGGTGGGAGGACTTTTCTGGATCGATAAAACTATCCGGGAGCAAACCCTTGAAGCCATGAAAAAAGGGATCCGGTTTGAATCAAAAATCATTGTGGATGCGCAATTTAAAATCAACGCTGCCAATTAATGCAGGAAGGCCAATGAACCAGAACACCCGTGAAAAACAGGAAAAATTGATATTAAGAGTGGAAAATCTGGTGGTGGCCTTTGATACGGATCAGGGGAGTGTCCATGCCGTGGATGACATCAGTTTTTCTCTGGAGCAGGGCAGTGTTTTGGGAATTGCAGGGGAATCCGGCTGCGGAAAATCTGTCACGGCCTTAAGTATTCTTCGCCTGCTTCCCAAGCCCGTATCTCGCATTGTTTCGGGGAAAATCTGGTTTCGGGACCAAAATATTTTAGAACTTCCCATTGCGCTTCTGCACAAAATCCGGGGCAAAAAAATAGCCATGATTTTTCAGGAACCCATGACGGCACTGAACCCGGTTCATGCCGTGGGCCGGCAGCTTGTGGAGATCTATCAGCTTCATTTTCCCGGCATGACCATGGTTGCCATGGAGAGATCTGCCGTTCACATGCTTGAGCGGGTCGGTATTCCGGACCCTGCCCAGGTAATGAAAAAATATCCCCATCAATTGTCCGGGGGGATGCGCCAGCGGGTCATGATCGCCATGGCCCTTGCCTGTGAACCCGACATTCTCATTGCCGATGAACCCACCACAGCCCTTGATGTGACCGTCCAGGCCCAGATTCTGGATCTGATCAGAGAACTTAAGGTCTCCATGTCCGTTATTCTCATTACCCATGATTTGGGGGTTATTGCTGAAAACTGCGACCATGTGGTGGTGATGTATGCAGGACGGGTTGCTGAAACAGCGGATGTGGCGGATTTGTTCAAAAATCCCTTGCACCCCTATACAAAAGGGTTGTTAACCTCCATTCCTTCCCGTGCGAAAGAAGCGAAAACCATTTTACCCACCATAAAAGGGAGTGTACCCTCCCTGCTGGGCATGCCCAAAGGCTGTCGATTCGCAGATCGGTGTCCGTGGGTTGAGGAAATCTGCCAAAAGGTTTCCCCCCTGGAACGATCCGTGGGCTACCGGCAGACCGCTGCCTGTCATTTGGTTTAAGTACTCAATTTTTAAAAAAAACGATAAATTATAAAATAATGCTTGATTTTTAGAACAAAGCTAATAATATACAAAAAAAGTCAATGAAGAAGGGCTTTTCAGTTTCGTTCTAAAGGCTATACCCATTTGTTGAAGTGGCAGGACCTGAGGTTTGAAACTACAATTATTCACCCAAAGTAAGGAGATCGTCACGATGGCAAATGGGATTGTAAAATGGTTTAATGATTCAAAGGGTTACGGATTTATCGAACAGGAGAATGGGCCGGATGTATTTGTCCATCATTCAGGCATCAATGCCTCTGGTTTTAAATCCTTGAGCGAAGGAGATCGTGTTACATTTGATGTTGAAGACGGTCAGAAAGGACCGGCTGCGGTTAATGTAACCGTTCAATAATTTTTTAATATACCTGCGGTATAAAAAAGGGGTCGTCACATGCCATTGTGATGACCCCTTTTATTTTTAACGAAACCGGCTGATGCCAAAGGGCGAGATATCAATATCCGGGGTCTTGTCGTAGACCATGTCTGCAACGATTTTGCCGGTCCCCGTGGCAAGGGTCAGTCCGAGCATGCCGTGGCCTGTTGCAATGACCAGATTCTCCTGGGAGGGAGACCGGTCTATGATGGGCATGTCGTCATAGGTCATGGGTCTCAGGCCTGTCCATTCTTCAATGACCGGGTGTCCGGTTGGGTCCTTCATGTATTGACTGGCACCATCGATAAGCTTTGCAAGACGTTTGGGATTTAAGGTGGTGCTGAACCCTGAAAATTCCATGGTACCGCCCAGCCTGTAGCCGCTTTTCCAGGGGGTGACCACCATGCTTTTTTCGTAAAGCACACAGGGCATTTGCGGACATATTCCGGGCCGCTCCATGGTAATGCTATATCCTTTTCCAGGCTGAACCGGCAGGTTAAGCCCCAATTGCTTTACCGTCCCGGAAGTCCATGCGCCCGTGGCCATGACAAAGGCGTCTGCCGCAAATTTTCCCCGTATGGTATTCACCTTTGTGATGGTATTGCCGTGGATCTCAAAATCAAGCACCTGCGCGTGCTCTTCAATGATAAGACCTTTCTTTGTCAACTGTTTTCGCCAGGAAGCCATGAGCAGGTCCGGTCTCAAATGCCAGTCAATTTCACTATACCAGCCGCCGGCAATTCCCGGTTTCAGGGCTGGTTCCATTTCCAGTATCCGGTCTCGTTCAAAAAGTTTGTAGCTCATGCCATAGGGTTCAAGAAGGGCATTTTTTTTCTTCAGACTGTCCAGGTTTTTGGGGTCATTGCAGATGGTTAAAATGCCTTTTTTTTCAAAATCGCATCCCAGGTCTTCCAGGGCCAACAGCTGTTCAAACAGGTCAATGGAGTAATGGAGAATTGTGGATTTTTCTGCGATGGTCCGGTGCATGGTGTGAGGGCGGCATTTGGCTGCAAATTTTAATAGCCAGGTCAGAAGCCCTAGGTCCAGGGTGGGTTTGATATAAAGGGGGGAGGTGCCGCAAAGGGTCCGGTAAATTTCGTGACCCACAGCGCCCGGCGAGCACATGGGAATGATATCTGAAAAATAGAGCAGACCACAGTTGCCATGGGAGGCGCCGTCACCGATCTTGTCCTTTTCAATGATTCTGACCCTGGCGCCCCTTTCAATGAGGTAGTGGGCACAGGCAAGACCTATGACCCCGCCGCCGATGATGATAACTTCTTTGGTCGATTCCATATCTTATGATCCTTGAAACGCATATAGAGAAAATTTTAAAATTAATAAAAATAAAGGTCACCATATGCCTGTTTTTTTTAGAATTCAATCAAAAAATGCAATAAAGAAAGCCTGACCCCATGAAAATCTGCCAACTCTGTAAAGTTGAGTTATCAATGCAGTTCGCTTATTTGTTTTTTTGTAGGATAGAACATGGTATATACTCGTTTGTCATTTTGTGGTGAAAGCTTGCCGTCAATTGATCCAAAGGAAAGAAAAGCGGATGCCCATTATTGAGGTCAAAAACTTAAAAAAATATTTTCCAGTAACCGGGGGTGTTTTTCTGCGCCGCACAGGATGGGTGCATGCAGTGGATGATGTCTCTTTTACGGTGAACAAAGGGGAGACCCTGGGAATTGTGGGTGAATCCGGCTGCGGTAAGACAACCTTGGGCCGGTGCCTCATGGGCCTGTATGACCTAACCCAGGGAGAGGTTATGGTCTGCAACCAAAGGGTAACAAAGCTGAGTTCATCCCAGCGGCGGAACCTTGCCGCAAAGCTTCAGATGATTTTTCAGGATCCCTTTGAGTCCCTGGATCCCAGACAGACCGTCCGGCAGATTCTGGAGGAAAAATATAGAATCCACCGCCAGGCCGGAGCAGACCTTGGGGCTGACATCCTTAAATTAATCGATCAGGTGGGGCTTCTGCCCGAGGCATTGTTGAAATACCCCCATGAGTTTTCCGGGGGCCAGCGCCAGAGGATCGGTATTGCCCGGGCCATCAGTATGGAGCCGGATATCATTGTCTGTGATGAACCCGTATCCGCTCTTGATGTCTCTGTCCAGTCCAAGATTTTAAACCTGTTGCTGGAACTCCAGAAACGACTGGGGTTAACCTATATTTTTATTTCCCATGATCTGTCGGTGGTTCGCCATATTTCAGATCGGATTGCCGTAATGTATTTGGGGAAAATTGTTGAAATTGCGGCTGCCTCGAGTATCTATAACCAGGCGCATCACCCCTACACAAAGGCTTTGCTGTCTGCGATCCCCATTGCGGACCCCGGAAGTCACAAAAAGAGGACGATTCTTAAGGGGGAGGTGCCTTCTGTTGAAAATCCGCCCCCTGGATGCCGGTTCAACACCCGGTGCGAATATGCCAAAAATATTTGCCGCAGGACAGAGCCCCCCCTTTTTGCAAATGGAAAAGATTCTTCCCATTTGACGGCCTGTCATTTTTTTTCATGAAGTGTAGCCGGCAAATTGACTTGCGGAAAAGTGTCTGGAATGCTAAGATTCGTCCCTTAATTGGGGAGCGTAAATTATACACAAAAAGTTAAGGAGAAGGATGAAATGCGGTGTCCGATTCGAACTTTTATTCTTTTTCTGACGGGATTTGTTTTTTTGGGCGCCAGCGGCTGCAGTGATGCACCGGAAAAGGGTGTGTCCCAATACGTCATAAAGGCAGGCTCAATCATGATCTCTTCAGAGGAATTTACAGAAGAACTGGATCTGAAACTTGCCGCCTATCCCTATGACTTTAAAAAGAATACAATTGATTACAATCAAATGGTTTTTGATCTTGTTTCTATTTTTTCGGATGAATGTGTATTGCTGTCGGCAGCCATTGATGCAGGGATACAGATAAGTGATGCGGAACTGGTTGAGGCCGAAGCCTTTGTTCGCGAAGATTATCCCGAAGACAGCTTTGATAAGATGCTGTTGGAAAACGCCATTTCATATCCATACTGGAAAAAGCGCCTGAAAAAAAATTTAATTATGGACAAATTTATCCAGCAGGCACTCAGGGACAAAATTGAGATACTGCCGGAAGATGTTGTATCCTTTTATAACCGGCATGTCAGCCAGGAGTCGGAAAAGGAACCCTCTGGCGTTGTTTCCGATGAAAATAAACTGGTTCTCCAATTGCGGTTGGAAAAAAGTCAGGAATCCTATGATGGATGGATTACCGAATTGAAAAAACAATATCCTGTGGAAATTAATAAAAAGGCTTTGACCCTGTTTTTAATTGATATGGAAAAGAGTAAAGGACAAACAAATGATTAAAAAAACCCAAAAAATTGTTCTGTGGATGACCCTGATTTTTTCAGGTGTTTATGCAATAGCGTTTGCTGAAATAGTGGACCGTATTGTGGCGGTTGTCAATAATGACATCATCACCCTTACGCAATTGAATAAAGCCATACAGCCATATCTCCAGAATATAGATGCCTCCCAAAATTCCGCCGAACAAAAAAAACAACTGATTCAAAAGCTGGAAAATGACATGCTTGTGCAATTGGTTGACCGGGCCCTGACCACCCAGGAAGCCGTTAAATATAATATCGAGGTGGCGGAAAAAGATGTGGATGCGGCTGTCAATAATTTTAAGGAACAAAACAGATTGGACCAGGAAGGGCTTGAAAAAGCCTTGGTTGCAGAGGGGTTAAATTATAAGGAATACCGGGAGAGGCTGAAGGGGGAAATTCTTCAATCCCTGCTGATCAACCGGGCGGTCCGTTCCCAGGTTATTATTACGGAATCAGACATCCAAGCATACCATGATACCCATGGAAAAGCCTTTGTGGAAGTAAAAAAATATCATTTAAGAAACATCTTCATGTCCAATGAAGCAGAACTCAAGGAGGTTGAAAAAAAAATCGGCAAAGAGCTTTCCTTTGCCCAATTGGCAAAACAATACTCCCTTGCCACCAATGCTGAGGAAGGTGGAGATCTGGGCACCTTTGACATTAACAATTTCAGTGAGAATATCAAACTGGGTCTTCAGGCGCTTGGGAAAGGGGATCATACCCCTGTGCTTGCGGTGGGTCAGGGATACCAGATTATTTATGTTGAAGATATCCTTGTGGAAGACAATAAAACCATTGATCAGACCCGGGACCAGATCCAGAATATATTGTACAAAGAACAGGCGGAAAAAAGGTTTGCTGAATGGATTGATGCGTTGAAGAAAAATGCCCATATCAAAATCATGCTGTAAATTAGGGTCGAATTAGCAGGAGAAAACAATGCACAATGAACAGATACTGATCTTGACGGTCAGCATAAAAAGGTTGTTGCGCCGGGGTGCTACCAAGCAATTGGTAAATATTATCAAGAAGACCCATATGGCGGATCTGTCCATTGTGTTTCAGGAACTTTCACGCCTGAACCGGGAGAAGTTTTTCCAGGTTCTCAAAGATCCGGAAGAGATCGGTATTCTTTTTTCA
>VMSR01000218.1 GCA_013792075.1 Desulfobacula sp. | reverse complement strand
TCTTTCAAGGGAAATTTCACAAAAATTGAGGGAGAGGTATGGTCATGGTATTCAATTTCTGCCTCTGCCAGGGCTGTCTGGCAATTGCAGCACCAGTAAATGGGTTTCTTGCCCAGAAACATGTCCCCGGACAAGGCAAATTCACCGCATTCTTTGGCAATTCTTGCCTCATAGGGATAATTCATGGTCAAGTAGGGCGTATCCCACTCTCCTGCCACGCCGAAGCGCTTGAATTCTTCCCTCTGGATGTCCACAAATTTGGCAGCATAGGCCCGGCATTCCTGTCTAACCTGAACGGCCGTCATCTCCTGTTTCTTTTTTCCCAGCTGCTTGTCCACATTATGTTCAATGGGAAGGCCGTGGCAGTCCCATCCCGGTACATAGGGGGCATTGAATCCTGCCATCTGACGGGAACGGACAATGATGTCCTTTAAAATTTTATTGATGGCATGGCCCATGTGAAGGTGGCCGTTGGCATAGGGAGGGCCGTCATGGAGAATAAAGGTGGGCTTGTCCTTGGATTGTTTTCTTAATGTTTCATATATTTTTTTTTGGTCCCATTCCTTGAGCATTTCCGGCTCGCGCTGGGGAAGGTTCGCCTTCATGGCAAACTGGGTTAAAGGCAGGTTCAGTGTTTTTTTATAATCCATTATTCCTCCGATATGCGGATAAATTTATATTCAATATTAAACTTTTGTTTGTAAAGGGAAAGTGGGGAAAAGTCAAGAAATATACGGTTTTTGACGCTAATTCCACCCAGATTGAGGATATGGAATCAATGAATTTAAGTTGGTTCCACAAAATCTATGGCCATGTATCAAAATTCATACCCAGTCTAACCGTCGTTTGTGGTTTTATTTTCCAAATTATAATGAAAACTCTCTTTTTTCACACATTTCCCTCACAATATACACTCAATTATTTCGTATCCTAAATCAAACATGGACTGGGGTTGCCCTGCCTGTTGAATGATCTTTTTATATCAAAACACAAAAGGAGACCGATCATGGTTACTAGCATTGGAAGCAATCTCATCAATATGATTTCTTTAAGTTACCAAAACAGCGGAACAAATTCACAAGGAGCAAAGGGGGTTGGTGCGCCGCCACCTCCCCCCCCACCGGGCGAAGATCCGCTGGGTGTATTTAATATCGTCGATTCAGATTCTGACAGCACCATATCCGAATCCGAATTCAACACGCTGACACAAGGTATACTGGAAGTAACGGGCACTGAACTGAACAGCAGTTTTATCGATTTTGATACTGACAAGGATGGCAAGTTAAATGGTTCAGAACTCAAATCGATACTTGATCAAGCAGGCTTTGCGCCACCACCGCCACCGTCCCAACAGGTCATTGCCGCCTATGAAGCCCAGTCAGGAGAGGATGCTGGTTTTCAAATGGATGATGAAAATATGCTGGCACAACTATTGGAATACCTGAAAACACGGACAGGTGATCTGGATATAACGGCTTAGAAACAATCGGAACAAGCCTGCCATATAACCGGATCACTTGTGATGGGTATCCGGTTATATACTATAATACAAGAATATTCTAGAACACGATCTTGTATCCAAATCCATAGGCCGATTGTATGATTTGTTCTCCGGGAAGGTGGACAGCAATTTTTTTCCTTAAATTTTTGATATGAAAATCTATGGTCCGTTCATATCCGTCAAAACTATATCCCTGGACGATTTCAATCAGTTGTGCCCGGGTAAAAACCCGATTGGGCCTTCCCATTAACACAGATAATATTTCAAATTCATTGGGTGTCAGGCCCACCTCATTTCCCTGGACCATTACAATGCGAGAGGTTTTGTTGATTTGAATACCCCCTCCTGATAGCAAGTGATCAACAGGGTTTTTAAACGTTCGGCGCAGCACTGCGGTAACCCGGGCAACCACTTCTCGAGGGCTGAAGGGTTTACAGATATAATCATCTGCTCCCAACTCAAACCCGATAATCCGGTCAATTTCTTCCACCCTTGCTGTGATCATTATAATAGGAATATCTGAAAATTTTCTAATCTCTTTGCAAATGGTTTTGCCATCCACATAGGGAATCATGATATCCAGAAGAATCAGAGAGAAATTTTCTTTTTTAACCAAGGAAACCACTTGGTCACCCCGGTCCTGCAAAGAAACCTGGTACCCTTCCCGAACAAGATAATCTCTCAGGATATGGGCAATACCCGGTTCATCTTCTACGATCAGCAAGTGTTCATTGGACATGAATCATCCTCAAATTATTTTTTAATAACCGGCAGTTCAATGGTTATCTTTAACCCGCCTAAAGGGGAACATGAGGCCTCAATGATGCCCCCATGGGTTATGACAATCTGTTTTGCAATGCTCAATCCCAGGCCGCTGCCCCCCAGAGACCTATTCCTTGACTGTTCCACCCGATATAGACGATCAAAAATATTGTTCAAGCAATGGTTTGGCACGCCGGGCGAAGAATCTTCCACTACCAGGGTTAGGCGATTCTTTTTTATGGCATGGGAAATACTCAAAGTACCGGGTGAATCCGTGTACCGAAGTGTATTTTCAAACAGATTGCCAAAAACACGGCCTAACAGGTTCGCATCTGCTCTTATTTCCAACCGGTCTTGTTTTTCCCAGTCGGTTTGAATATCTATCTTCTGGTGCTCAAGGCGGATAAAAACGGTTTCAAGGCACCGGTCAACAATCCCAAAAAGATTGATGATTTCCAGATTAACCGGCAGATTATTTGAATCGGCCAGAGAAACCAGATGCAAATCATTGACCAGTTTCCCCAACCCTATGACATCGTTGTGCAAGGAGTCCAGAAATGGCGGGGTCATCTCCCGGATACCATCCTGCAGCGCTTCTATTTTGCTTCTGATGACCGCTACCGGTGTCCGTAATTCATGGGAAATATCTGAAATCCAGTTTGTTCTCAGTGTCTCATATCGTTTAAGCGTTTGAGCCATGAGATTAAAGTCATTCGCAAGCCCACCGAGTTCATCTGTTGAATGAACAAAAATTTTTGTGTTGAAATCAAAATTGCCCATGGCCCTTGCTCCCATAGCAAGTTCCCGGATTGGAGATAAAAGATGTTTTGACATGATATAAGAAATCATTATGGCCAGAATGAAAATGCCCATACCGATTATTACAAATGAATGGGTCTGCCGCTTTAAGAATTCAAGCTCAAGGGGCTTGATCATCTCAGACCGGTTCTTCAGTCCCAGCCATCCAATGGTTTGATTGGAAAAAACAATGGCCCGATAATTGAATTGATCCTGGGGATGATACTCCCCTGCCACATATTGCTTGTCAGCGTCAAACAGACACAGACGATGATGAAGTGTAAACGGATTATTGGGTTTTAAAAAACCTTGGGGTGGCGGGCCTGGAAATGTATCCAAATGAGGGGGCTGGTTGCGGTTCTGGAAATGATCAACCGGCGGGGGAAAAAACTGATCTGGCCCAGGATTGTCCGGGCGGGACTGAAACAAAAGCGTTTCCCATTCTGCCTTGTTATCATAGAAGTCATCCCACCCTCCCTTTAACTGATACCGTTGTTTGAGCAGGTTTTCCATTTTTGTCAACCTATCAAACTCTGAATTGTTCACAAATCGAATAAAGTTTTTCCGGACATTAATCTGGGTCACACCAACAACCAGAAATAAAATCAAAAAAGACATGATAGTAAATGCAATAAAAAATTTATACTTGAGCTTCATCGAATGTATGTTGCCCTGATCATTGTTGTCCTTACTTTGGCCCTGTCATAGTCAAACAAGCCATTATCAATCAAAAATAAGCTTGTTTCAAGGCCATCTGTAAAGTCTCTATTTATCCACACATTTTAATCATCAGGCCCACACAATCGAATTATGAGAACTGAAATGTCAACGATTAAAAATCACAAGGGCCAGAAAATCGGCAGGGTCAACATCAGCACCGCCAGTATGACAAGGGTCAGGGGTAAACCAACCTTGATATAATCAATAAAACGATAGCCGCCCGGTCCCATTACCAGCACATTGGCCGGGTGGGAAATGGGAGAGGTGAAACTGGAGGATGCTGCCATTGCAATGCCCATCATCAGGCCATAGGGAGAGATTCCGAGACTGGCAGAGGTTTTCAGGGCAATGGGTACCATGAGCACCACCAGGGCTGAAGTGGGAATAATACTGGTGGCCAAGAAGGTGATGACCAGGAGTCCGAACAGGACTGCCAACGGACCCAGGGGCCCCAATACCCCAATAACACCTTCGGCCAGAAGCCGGGCCGCACCCGACTGGTCCAGTGCTGTACCCAGCGGCAGCATTCCGGCAATCAGGAAGACCGCCTTCCATTCTATGTAGCGATAGGCTTCTTCCATGGTCAGACATTTGGTCAGGACCATGAAGGCGGCCCCCATTACCACTGCAATATAAATGGGTACCCAGCCCAGCATGACGGGCAAAAGAACGGCCGCCATAATGGTCAGGGCGACCTTGGCTTTGTCTTCCCTGGGCGGTTCCTGAGCAGTTTCTGTGAGCACCAGAAAATCGGGCTCCCGACCCAGCACGTTCAATTTTTTCCAGGGACCGTATAAAAGAAAGGCATCACCGAACTCCAGGGCCATGCCTCTCAGCCCGGATCGATGGGCACGGCCTTTGCGCCAGATGGCAAGGACGGTCAATCCATATTTTTCCCTGAAATGAATTTGACTCAGGGTCTGGCCGGACAGAACCGAATGGGGAGAGAGAATCACTTCAACAAGCCCCACGTGGTCATCTTCGATCATTGACGGATCGGGATGGCGTGACGGATCTTGAACAAAAACACCTTCTATTCCTTTCATCAGAAGAATAGAGATCATGTCCACATCTCCGGATACAATAAGTTGGTCACTGGCCTCAAACACGTCGCTGGATTTGGGGATCAAGGCCACACCGTTCTGACGGACAATGTACAGAATCTGTACATCAACGGCATCTCCCAGACGGCTCTCATTTACAGACAGGCCGACAAGGCCGGATCCTTCGGATATCCGAAGACGGCGAATGCGATCCTCCATGGAATACGTGTTCGTAAACCCCAAGGGGTCAAGTTGTCTGGGAGAAAGAAAATCCGTATGGTTTTGAAATGCCGCCATCTCCATTGCCGGCCCGCACACCACCAGACGGTCGTCCGCTTCAAGCAACTGGGATTTCAAATCTTCATTTATTCTTCGGCCTTCACGTCCAATGGCCAGAACAGTGAGACCAAACCGGTTGCGAAAACCGATGCCGGATAAGGTCTGGCCTGCAAAGGCTGAAGCAGGACCCAGGGGCAACTCTGCAACCTGCATCCCATGGGCGAAAAGAACGTCAGCGCCAATCCTGTCGGTATCAAGGGTCAATTGCCCCCAATGGTTCATCTCCTGAATCCTGTCCAGCCGTCCTTCAACAATCAGCATGTCGTCGGCCTGAAGGGTCTGGGTAATCTCCGGGGCAAGCAGGGTTTTTTCCTCCCGGATGATGCCCACCACGTTGAGACCGAATCCGGACCCCAGGCGGCTTTTGGCCAATGTTTTGCCGACAAGGGCAGAGGTTGGCGGTATTTTGATCTCAAACAGGCGCTCCTGAAGCGCGTATTGGGGCCGGAAATCTTTATGTGCTTCGGATCTATTCATGTTTTGTAAGGGTTTGGGCAGCAGACGTGTCCCGATTAGGGTGACAAATGCAATGCCTGAAATCATAACCATCAGTCCCACAGGTGTGAAATCGAACAAGGAAAAGGGCGTCAGGCCATTTTCCCGCAGCGCTTCGCTCACCAGAATATTGGGGGGTGTGCCGATCATTGTGGTCAATCCCCCAAGCAAAGACCCGTAAGCCAGCGGCATTAAGAGAGCCGATGGTGAGTTGTCGGTCTTCCGGGCAATATCCATGACAACCGGCAGCATCAAAGCTGCCACGGCAACATTGTTCATGAAAGCAGACAATAGGCCGGCTATGACCATGATGGTCGCCACAAGGAGGGACGGTTTTCTTCCTGCAACCTTCAGCAGCTGGCGACCAAGAATATTGGCGATACCGGTACGCGTAAGGCCGCCGCTCAAGATAAACACCGCCCAAATGGTCACCACAGCCGGGTTGCTGAATCCTGCCAGGGCCTCTATGGGACTGACAATTCCACTGATGGCCAATACGCCCAAAACCAGCAGCGCAACAACTTCCAGGGGCATCCATTCGGTTACCAGCAACACAATGACACTGATCAGGATTGCCAGAACAATAATAATTTCAGCTGACATGAACTTCATTCCTCTGTAAGGATTATTGTACCAATCGTACCTCTCCTTTTTATTATACAATAGAGAGCAGGTCAATAAAAAGCCTCTGAATAGACAAGCATTGACTTTAACGACTTTTCCTACGGTACCCTGGCGATTCATTAAAGATTAGGGTTGTAATTTTTCCTTCTGCAATCATTCCGGGAAGATTCCTGTCCATTGTCATTTTTGTTCATTTCTGATAAAAGGAGACAGCAAAGGAAAAAATAAAATGACCCACCCAAAGCAGACAAATAATAGACGCCAGGAACCCATCATTCTGGCATCCAAATCTCCCAGAAGAAAAGAATTGCTGGAACAGGCAGGACTTGTGCTTGAGATTCTGGCATCCGAGATTGATGAAACCGCCATTCCCCTGGCCGGCCCCAAAGACTATGTCCAACAATTGTCCCAGCTAAAGGCGGAACATATCGGAAAAATCCGTCCGGACACCTGGATTATTGGGGCCGATACCATAGTGGTGGTGGATGATGCCATCCTTGGAAAACCCAAATCCCGGGAGGAATCCGTCCAAATGCTGGGGACTCTTAACAACAGAGCCCATTCCGTATTTACCGGTTTCACGATTTATTGCCACGCCAGAAAGCTATCCATAACAAACGCCATTGAAACAACTGTGATTTTCAAACACTTGTCCCAGAATGAAATTAACTGGTATGCCAGCACCAATGAACCCTATGACAAGGCAGGCGGCTATGGAATTCAGGGAATCGGCGCATTTTTGGTACGCAAGATTTGCGGTTCCTATTCAAATGTTGTGGGCCTGCCCGTGTGTGAAGTCATGGAAACCCTCTCATCCTTTGACATTGTTCGCTTTTAAGGACAACAAATGCATATTTCAGAAAATATTGCCTCCATAAAAATAAAGATACAGGAAACAGCCCTTGCCTGTGGGAGGGACCCTGGTACCATAACCCTCATCGGGGTGAGCAAGCGGAAGAGTGCAGACACGGTTCTAAGCGGCATTAAAGGCGGGATCACCCATCTGGGTGAAAATTATATCCAGGAAGCCGTGGATAAAATCAATACCCTGGGCAAAAATCAGGCCTGCTGGCATTTTATCGGGCACCTCCAGTCCAACAAGGCCAGATTTGCCGTTCAGTATTTTGACTATATCCACACCGTTGATACGGCTAAACTTGCCCGGGAAATTGACAAACAAGCCGCAAAAATTGGAAAGGTCCAGAAAATTTTGCTCCAGATCAATATTGCAAAAGAAGAGACCAAGTTCGGTGCCAGTGCCCGGGAGTCAATCGTTCTTGCCCGGGAATTGAACTGTTTTGAAAATTTATCACTTGAAGGACTCATGTGTATGCCGCCCTATTTTGATGATCCTGAAAATGCCAGGATCTATTTTAAACGATTGGGCCTCATCAAAGAAGAGATAGGCGCTGCCGGGATAAAGACGCTTACCCATTTGTCCATGGGCATGAGCAATGATTTCAGGGTGGCCATTGAAGAAGGGGCCACCATGGTACGGGTGGGAACTGCTATTTTCGGGAGTCGGGATTGAAACTATTGCTCCATACCTGCTGCGCCCCTTGTTCGATTTATCCTTTGGAGGTGCTTAAGGAAAAAAATATTCATGTAATGGGATTTTTTTATCGCCACAATATCCATCCGTATACCGAATGTAAGAAACGGGAGGATACCTTGTGCCAATATGCAGATGAAATTGGATTGAAAATGATCTGGCAGCAAGGGTATGAGATGGAAAAATTCATCCAGTCTGTAGTGTTTCGAGAAAAAGACAGGTGCCGATATTGTTACCATGCCCGGCTTAAGGCCACGGCCCTGGTGGCAAAAAAAGGAAAATTTGATGCCTTTTCCACCACCCTGCTCTATAGCAAATTCCAGAATCATCAACTTATCATTGAAACAGGACAGGCCCTTGCAAAAGAAATGGGTCTCCCGTTTTTCTACCATGATTTCAGACAGGGCTGGCAACAGGGCATTGAAATCTCAAAAGACCGCGGTATGTACCGGCAGAGCTATTGCGGTTGCATTTACAGTGAAAAAGACAGGTATTACAAGGAATAAAAAAAATCCTAATTGGGAGGTCTTTGTTTCTGGAGTTGGTTGTGGTAGCTTACCAATTTTCTATCTGCCTGGTGGAGTCGGTCTGCAAGCACGGAAAAAAGGTGTTTGGCCACATCCGGGTATTTTTCAATGATTTCTCCCAGTTTATCTCCGGGAAACCGTTTGACCTTGGATCTGCCCTTTGAAATGATGGAGGCGGATCTGGCAGATTTGGTAATGGCCGCCATTTCACCGAAATAATCTCCGGGCTCCGTGATTTCAGCAATTTTTCTGCCGCCTTTGACCACATGGAGTGCGCCCTGCTCCAATTTAAAAAAATCAATGTCTGTATTGCCTTCCCGGATGATCACATCCTTGTCCTCATATTGTTCCACATCCGGGTTGATAAGATAGGCAGGCAATGCTTCCTTGGTAATGGTGGTTTTTTTCAAAACCTCGTCAAGGGAGGTCTCTCCTGCCCGGATCTTGACAAGGCCCGCATCCCTCAGGGTGAGCATCCCTTCCTGGACCGCCACTTTTCTAAGCTGGTCTTCGGGCACCTCGGCACTGATGGCTTTGCCCACTTCATCAGTGACTTCCATCAGCTCATAGAGCCCTACCCTGCCCTTGTATCCGGTTCCATTGCAATGACCGCATCCATTGGGACCATAAATTTTCAAGTCCGGAATCTCTTCCTTTGAAAATCCGTATAGTTCAAGATCTTTTGGATTATGTCCGGTTACGATCTGTTTGCATTGGGGGCACAATCTTCTTGCCAGACGCTGGGACATCACCATGGTGATGGCTGAGGAAAGCATATAGGCGGGAATACCGATATCAATCAACCTGCCGATGGTGGATGGGCAGTCGTTGGTATGAAGGGTGGCAAAGACAAGATGGCCCGTCATGGCAGCCTTGATGGCAATTTCAGCCGTGTCCATGTCCCGGATCTCCCCCACCATGATGATATCCGGGTCCTGGCGGAGAAAGGCCTTTAACGCCTTGGCATAGGTCATGCCCACAGCTTCTTTCACCGGAACCTGGTTGATGCCCTTAAAATTGAATTCAACCGGGTCTTCTGCTGTGAGAATTTTAATATCGTCTTTATTGAGCCTATTGAGAACTGAATACAAGGTGGTGGTTTTCCCGCTGCCCGTGGGGCCGGTGACCAGCACAAGGCCGTAAGGCAGGGCAATACAGCGTTTCAGGGTCTCATAGGTGGCAGCTTCAAACCCAAGCTTTGTCAGGTTGATACTCAGGGCACTCTGGTCCAGGATACGCATGACAATACTTTCCCCGAACAAAGTGGGCAGGCTGGATACCCGGAAATCAACGGATTTTTTTTTCCCAAACCGCAATTTAATTCTGCCGTCCTGGGGAATCCTTCTTTCGGCAATATCCAGTTCCGCCAGAATTTTAATCCGGGAAATAACCGCATTTTTAATGCTCAACGGAAGGTTCATGGCCTTGTACATGCCGCCGTCAAGCCTATATCTGACCTGGAAAGATTTTTCAAAGGGTTCGATGTGGATATCGGACACCCCGTCATTGATGGCCTTGGTCAATATTCCGTTCACCAGCTTGATGATGGGGGCATCAGATGCCATGAACTGATCCTGGACATCGTCCTCGGCAAACCCGACCTCCACTTCTCCTGCCGCCTCGGACACAAGGGATCCAAAGTCTTCCACAGAGGTGACGGGTTCATCATCCTCTGCATCCTCTTCAAAATGAAGAAATCCTTTGTACTCCTCGTCATTGATCTTGTAAAAATCCCGGTAGGCCTGGATGATATCATTCTCAGTGGAGACAAACACCTGGATATTTTTTTGGGTTTTTTTGTGAAGCTCTTCAACAACCGTGGTATCCGTTGGCTCCGCCATGGTAACAGACAGATCGTCTCCCTTGATTTCAAGGGGAAAAACCATAAGGTCTTTGGCCATGGAAAAGGGAAGAATTTTTAAAACTGCTGGATTGGGTTTTATTTCAGAAAAC
>VMSR01000237.1 GCA_013792075.1 Desulfobacula sp. | reverse complement strand
TCATATTGTTCTCCTAGGACATACAGCATTTTTTATATTTTTTACCGCTGCCGCAGGGACAAAGATCGTTTCGTTGAACTTTCTCGTGGCTCCTTTTTACGGGCTGCTTTATGGACGGTTCGTCGGAGTGGGAAAAGGTTAAATTTTGTTGTTCGACCCTTTTTATTTCATCCACACGGGATGGGTTCGTTATCTGAATTTTATACAAAATATCCACCACTTCTTCTTTGATCCGTTCCATGAGGCCATGGAACATATCAAACCCTTCTTTTTTGTATATGCGAAGGGGATCCTGCTGGGCATATCCCCGAAGTCCGATGCCTTCTTTTAAGTGGTCCATGGACAAAAGGTGTTCTTTCCACCGGGAATCAACGGTCTGAAGGATGATAAACCGTTCAATGCGTCGCATCTGTTCTTCCCCGATGAGGGCTTCTCTGGCAAGGTAATGCTCTTTTGCCATGTTAAAAATAAAGTCAGACACCTGATCCTGGGAGAAATTTTCCCGCACAGCCGGGGAAAGGTCAATTTCCGAAAAAGTAAACAATTTTTTTGCACCGGTTTCAAGGGCTTCCAAATCCCATTCCTTGATCGGGGTCTTTTCATCGGAAAATTGGTCTACCAGTTCATATGCTTTGTCCTCAACCATTTCCAGGATCACCGATTTCAGGTTGTCTTCCTTCAGTGCCTGGCGGCGCTGCCGGTAGATCACTTCCCTTTGCTGGTTCATGACATCGTCATATTCCAGCAGATGCTTTCTGATTTCAAAATTGTGGCCTTCTACCTTTGACTGGGCATTTTCAATGGCCTTGGAAATAAAGGTGTGCTCAATATGCTCCCCTTCTTCAATGCCGAGCCTGTCCATGACGGCATGTATCCGATCACCGCCGAATATCCTGAGCAGATCATCTTCCAGGGACAGATAGAATCTGGAACTTCCCGGATCCCCCTGCCTTCCGGAACGGCCCCTAAGCTGGTTGTCAATTCGACGGGACTCATGGCGGGATGTGCCCAGAATATGCAATCCTCCCAGTTGTGTGACACCTTCCCCCAGCTTGATGTCCGTACCACGTCCAGCCATGTTGGTGGAAATGGTCACAGCTCCTTTTTGTCCGGCATTGGCAACGATCTGGGCTTCTTCTTTATGGTGCTTGGCATTCAATACGTTGTGGGGCACTCCTTTTTTCTTGAGTTTGTTGCTCAGGTCTTCTGAGACGTCAATGGAAATGGTTCCCACAAGCACCGGCTGGCCTTTTTTATGAAGGGCAATGATCTCCCGGATGGCTGCATCATATTTTTCTTTCTGGGTCTTATAGATCAGGTCGGGGAAATCCTTGCGGATCATCGGCTGATGGGTGGGGATCACCAGAACTTCAAGGTTATAGATTTTTTTGAATTCCGGGGCCTCGGTTTCCGCCGTCCCGGTCATGCCGGACAGCTTGTCATACATCCTGAAATAGTTCTGAAAGGTGATTGAAGCCAGGGTCTGGTTTTCATTTTCAATCTTAACATTTTCCTTTGCCTCAAGGGCCTGGTGCAACCCTTCGCTGTAGCGCCTTCCTGTCATGAGCCGTCCTGTAAACTCATCAACGATAACCACCTGGTCGTTTTTAACAATATAATCGGTATCCCGCTTGAAGATGGTATGGGCTTTCAGGGCCTGGTTGACATGGTGAAGCATCTCAATATTGGCGGGGTCATATAAATTGTCTACCGATAGCAGTTCTTCGCCTTTGGCAATCCCTTCTTCCGTCAGGGAAACGCTCTTGGATTCTTCATCCAGGGTATAGTCGATATCCTTTTTAAAGGCGGGGATAATGGTATTGACCTGGGTATAAAAATGGGTGGATTTTTCACCCTGGCCTGAAATGATCAGTGGTGTCCTGGCCTCATCAATGAGAATGGAATCCACCTCATCCACAATGGCAAAGTTCAGGGGGCCCTGGGCAAGGTTTTCCCGTTCAAATTTCATGTTGTCCCGAAGATAGTCAAACCCGAACTCGTTATTGGTACCGTAGGTGATGTCCGAGCCATAGGCGATTTTTCTCTCCTGGTCATCCATATCATGGAGAACCACCCCGACACTCAATCCCCGGTAATTGTAAACTTTGGCCATCCAGTCAGCATCACGGCGGGCCAGGTAGTCATTGACCGTGATGATGTGGACCCCTTTACCGGCCAGAGCGTTTAAATAGGCCGGAAGAGTTGACATCAGGGTTTTTCCCTCACCGGTCTTCATTTCAGCAATGGTGCCCTGGTGGAGAGCAATCCCCCCAATGAGCTGTACATCAAAATGGCGCATGCCAAGGGTCCTGACAGAAGCCTCCCTCACCAGGGCAAAGGCTTCGGGTAAAATGTCATCCAGGGTCTCGCCCTTTGCAAGCCGATTTTTGAATTCATTTGTTTTGCTGGCCATCTGCTCGTCGGACAAAGACTGCATCTGGGGTTCATGGGTATTGATTTTATCTATGATGGGCTGGAGTGTTTTTAAGATCCGCTCATTGCTAGAACCAAAGATTTTTGTGATGAATTTTAGTACCATTAAATTCTACCTATCTGTTAAGTGTGTTACCGTTTAAACTTTCCTGTAAACATATAAGCATTAATATAGAAAATAAAACAATAAATTGAAATAAATTGTTTCTTTTGATGGGATGGGGGTTGCTGGTCTCTGGGGCAGGCGTTAATTCAGAATGTATTTTAAGGGGTTGACGGGGAGTCCGTTGATGCGAACTTCATAATGGACGTGGGGTCCGGTGCTTTGCCCCGTGTTGCCAAGAAGAGCGATAATATCTCCTCTTTTTATGGTTTGACCCGGTTTGACCAGGATTTTTTCAAGGTGCCCGTATTTGGTTACCTTCCCATATCCATGGTCAATGATGACAAGGTTGCCAAAATACAATTTTCGGGCAGCATAGGAAATTTTACCATTGGCGGTTGCAATGATTTTTGTTCCCACCTGGTTTGAAATATCAAGGCCGGAATGGAAGGATTTTGCGCCGGTGAAGGGAGATTTCCTATACCCGAAGTTGGAGGTGATCCAGCCGTCAGTCGGCTTGATGGACGGGGTTGATGCCAGAAGATTCTTTTTTTTCTCAAGCTGCTTGATGAGATCATCAAAGTTAAGTATCTGTTGCTTGGCCGCAATGGCGGTCTGGTTCACCTGTTCATGCATTTCCCGGATCAGGCTGTTGTGCCTGTCTTCCAGGGGGAGGTCCCGATCAAGTTCATTTTCCGGAAGTCCGCCGATACCGATGAAACCCGAGGAATTGCCGACTTTTTTAATGTCGGCAATAAGCCGGACCTTGCCTTCCAGTTTTGATAAATTGTCCACCTGTTTTTTAAGGAGTTCAATGTTTTGGGCAAAAGTCTGGATTTGGCTTCGCTGGCTGAAAATTTCATTTTGCTGGGTGCCGATGGTCTGGGTCAGGGTGCTGGTGTTAAAGGATAGGGTTTTTAATCGATAATAATCATACCCCAGATAGCCAAGACCACTGGCGGCTGTTACCACAAAGAGGATGAGAAAAACTAAAAACAGCTTGTGAATGGAGATTTCTCTGATATTGGAACCCGAACTGGAATGAAACCATATTTTTATTCGTTTTCTCATTGTCTCTTTTCTATTTATTAAATGACCATATGTCAAGCATAATATTTGTATTTATCATAAAGGGGTCTGAACATAGTTCAGCCCGATTTCATCCGGCAGTCCGAACATGATGTTCATATTTTGAACCGCTTGTCCTGCGGCTCCTTTTAACAGATTATCGATGGCAGATACCAGGATGATTCTGCCGGTATTATCATCAAAATGGCATCCGATATCGCAGCAATTGGTTCCCCTGACATGGGACATGGAAGGGAAAAAGCCTTCTGGCAGAAGTCTGACAAAGGGTTCACGGGCATAGTATTTTTCATATGCCTGTCGGATATCTGTAAGGCGTGCGGATTTGGCAGCCTGCCCATAAATTGTGGAAACCATTCCCCGTATTACCGGCACCAGGTGGGGGACAAATGTGATCTTGATATCCTGTTTTCCATGGAGGCTTAAAATCTCTTCTATTTCCGGGGTGTGACGATGGTTTCCGATTTTATAAGGTGCAAAAGATTCATTGACCTCACAATAGTGGGTGGACAAGGACAGGGATCTGCCTGCCCCGCTGACCCCTGATTTTGAGTCGGAGATAATGCCGTCCAGCTGTATGAGGTTTTCTTTGATGAGGGGAAGCAGGGCCAGCAGAATCGAAGTGGGATAGCAGCCCGGGTTTCCAATGATACGGGCGGTTTTGATCTGGTCCCGGTAGATTTCCGACAGACCATAGACGCTTTCTGCAAGAAGATCCTTGGCCGTGTGGGTCTGGTAGGCCATTTCATAGGTTTCAGGATTTTTGAACCTGAAATCAGCCGACAGATCAATGACCTTTATGCCCTGTTCCACCAGGGGGGCGGCATGGGCCATGGATACCTTATGGGGCAGGGCAAGAAACATGAGATCAACCCTGGATGAAAGGACTTTTGCATCCAGTTCTTCACAGATCAGGGATTCAAATCCCCTCATGGAGGGGAAAATATCTGTCAGGGGTTTGCCCGTATAACTGCCGGAAGTAATTGCTTCCAACCGGGCCTTTGGGTGGTTGGAAATCAATTTAATAAGTTCTACTCCTGTGTAACCCGATGCGCCTGCTATGCCGACCTTGATCATAATATTTTGCCTGCCTGGTTATGGATTATTCATTTTGATACATACTTTTAAGATAGAAATACTATTTTTGCAAACCCAAATATTCAACCAAAGTATGATTTTCTCCCACCAGGTGCCGATTAATAATGTCACTGATTTTTTTCCAGTCACCCCCAGCAAGCCCTGCACCGATCTTAGGGTAGCCGATTGTTTTGCCTGAAAAATCCATTTTAACCCGAGCGAACAGGCAATCAATGGCAGCATAATCTGCCAGGACCATGGACCCTGAATAATGATATTGGGTGTATCCGTTTATAATGGCCAGGTCTTTTTTGCCGACCTTAAGGGTTGCTTGTGAATACGAGCCCAGTTTTTTTTTGTCCCCGGATACGGTTTCAAGGTCTGCCTCATATGCAAGTGGAAAGGTATCCCTGATCTGTCTTGCAATGCCGGCACCCATGCTGCAGAAACAATTGCACCCATGGATGATGACGTCAAATTTTCCGGACAGGGCCAGTTGGATCAGATCTCCGGTAATAATTTTCATATTTTCCCCATCTTGGTTTGGTTCTTGCTCAAGTGTTCTGCCATGTGGCTGCCAAGGGACGTCAATGAGGGTCTTACAGGATAGAAGTTTTGAAAGGTTTATCAAGTATGGGTTTTAGGCGTTCTGATAGGTTTATCCCCGAAACGCCTGTCAAAAGTGGTGAATCGTCATTGTCTATCTGTTTAAGTACAGATAATACGCAGTTTTCCGCTACTTTTTTAAAATAAAATCTGGCTTAGAAACATTTTTGTTCTTTCATTCTGGGGATTGTTAAAAAATGCTTCAGGTTCGTTTTCTTCGATAATTTCCCCTTCATCCATAAAAAGAACCCGGTGGGCAACACTTTTTGCAAAGCCCATTTCATGGGTTACAACAATCGTGGTCATCCCATCCTGTGCCAGGCTTATCATAACATCCAGAACCTCTTTTACCATTTCAGGATCAAGGGCAGAGGTTGCCTCATCAAAAAGCATGATATTGGGTTTCATGCAGAGACTTCGGGCAATTGCCACTCGCTGCTGCTGCCCCCCGGACAGTTGCCCTGGGAATTTTGCGGCCTGTTCTGAAATCTGGACTTTATTCAGATAATACATGGCAATTTCTTCAGCTTCTTTCTTGGGTGTTTTCCTCACCCATATGGGGCCGAGGGTTAAATTTTCAAGAATGGTAAGGTGGGGAAACAGATTAAAATGCTGAAAAACCATTCCAACTTCAGACCTGACTTTTTCAATATTTTTCAGGTCCTTGGTGAGTTCAATGCCATCAACAATGATCTGTCCTTTCTGGTGTTCCTCAAGGCGGTTTATGCATCGGATAAGGGTTGATTTTCCTGATCCGGACGGACCGCAGACAACAATACGCTCACGTTTTTTAACATTGAGATTGATATTTTTTAAAACATGGAAATCACCATACCATTTATGCATATTGACAATTTTGATGACAATGTCTTCACTTGAAATATCAACTTTGTTGTTTTGTTCTTTGTTCATAAATAATCGCTTTGTCCATAAAAATGTTAATCATGCTTATTCTAAACTGGTATTCAGCTCTTTTTCCAGCTTCCTGCTATAGCTGGACATAAAAAAACAGCAGATAAAATAAATCAACGCCAAAAAGATATAGGCTTCTGCTGAAAATCCCGTCCATTTCGGTTCAGACAGTGTTGACTGTGTCGTTTTTAATAGATCATACAAGCCGATGATAACAACAAGAGACGTATCTTTAAACGCAGAAATCAAAACGCTGACAGAGGGCGGAATAACAATTTTTAATGCCTGGGGTAGAATGATCAATCGCATGGTCTGTGTATAATTTAACCCAATTGCATCTGCAGCTTCAAACTGGCCTTTGTTCATTCCCTGCAATCCGCCCCTGACAACCTCGGCAATATAGGCTGCCGTAAACAGGATAATGGCAACCTGGGCCCGTAAAATGCCATTTATTGAAACCCCTTCCGGCAGAAACAGGGGGAAAACGACAGAAGACATGAACAATAGACTGATGAGCGGAACACCCCGGATCAGTTCAATATAAAAAATACAAAATGTTTTGATAACCGGCATCTTTGATTGTCGTCCAAGCGCCAGAACGATGCCCAGGGGATATGCAGCGGTTAAGCCGAAAACAGACAAAAGCAGGGTAAGGATGATGCCACCCCATTTTTCAATATCAACGGTTTCAAGCCCGAAAATTCCACCCTTCAACAATATTCCCATAATCACCAATGAGATGATCCAGGAATATCCAAGAACTGCATTCCAGTAGTTTCGATTCCGGCTTATGGCAAGTATTGATACCAGCAGGACAATAGCGGTTATGGGACGCCACAGTATATCCTGGGGATAGAATCCAAAAAGAATAATTTTATAATTACTTGAAATGACTGACCAGCAAGCGCCTCCTGTTTCTCTGCAGTCGGCATCTGGAAGCCATGAGCTGAATACGATGGCCCATTTTAAAAAAGGAAGAACCGAAAACCATAAAATACTGAGAATAATAATCGTCAGAATGGTATTTAAAGGACTGGAAAATAGATTTTTTCTCATCCATCCCAGAATGCCAACACTTGCGATTGGGGGTTTGATTGTTGTCATATGTTGATTTTTAGCATGTGTTTCCATAAAGACTTATTTGATATGCATCACCTTTCCACAATGGCCATTTTTTTATTATACCAGTTCATGAAAGCCGACGTAGACAAACTGAAGATCAGATAGACAACCATGATTAACAGAACCCCCTCAATTGCCTGGCCTGTCTGATTGATAGCGGTTCCAGCAACTGAAACAAAATCCGGATATCCAATGGCCACAGCAAGAGAGCTGTTTTTTGTTAAATTGAGCATCTGGCTTGTCAATGGCGGAATGATAACCCTCAGCGCCTGGGGCAGAATGATGAGGTTTAAAACCTGCCCGGGTCTTAAGCCAATAGCGATTGCAGCTTCTGTCTGGCCTTTGTTGACGGATTGTATTCCAGCCCTTACAACTTCAGCAACAAACGCGGCAGTATATAAAACAAGCCCCAGAAGAAGTGCTGCAAACTCAGGACTGATGGTTACTCCGCCCTTAAAGTTAAATCCTTTTAATTCAGGAACATTCATGGCTGTCGGTGCTCCGCCGATAATCCAGCAGACCAGGGGAAGGCCAAAGAGTAAAAACAGGGCGGTTGAAAAAACCGGGAAGGGTTTTCCGGTTAAATTTTGTCTTTTTTGGGCCCATTTTTTTAAGATAAAAATAAAGACAGCAACAATGATAACAACAATGGTTATATATTTATAAACCGGATGTGCTTCCGGGATGCCAAATATAAGCCCCCTGTTACACAAGAACAACCCTTTGAATGGGGTTAACGCGTCTCTTGGCGAAGGGAGCATCTCATAAAAAAGTGCATACCAGAAAAAAAGCTGTAACAATACGGGTATGTCCTGAAACAGCTCAATATATGCGGCAGCGCATTTGCTCACCAGCCAGTTTTTTGATAATCTGGCTATTCCGAGAAATGTTCCGAGAATAACCGTCAGGATAACGCCGATAAAGGACACTAGCAGGGTATTTAAAAATCCGACAACAAGGGCTCTGGTATATCTGTCTGCTGCAGAATACTCAATTAAAGATTCTCCGATTTCAAAAGAAGCCTCCTTGTTCAAGAATCCAAACCCCGTTGCAATGGACTGCCTTTCCAGATTGATCATTGTGTTGGAAACCAGGTACCATGCCACAAAAGTGAACAAACAAGCGGCTCCGATCTGATAAAGGATGGATCGCTTGTCAGGATCATACCAGAAGTCGATGGGTTCCGAATTTTTATTGTCTATAGCGGTATTCATTATATTTAAACTATTCTTGAAACAAGGATGATGGTGCCGTTTTTACTTTCACCATCATCCCTGTATAATTTAATATTACTTGAATGGAGGAGAATACATCAAACCGCCATTTGTCCAGAGCGCATTCAGCCCTCTTTCAATACCCAGCTGTGTATTAACACCCACATTTCTTTCAAACACTTCGCTATAATTGCCCACCATCTTAACGATATTGTAAGCAAATTTTTCATCCAGGCCCAGCGCCTTTCCATTGCCCTCTGTAACACCTAAAAATCTTTGAACTACAGGATTTTCGCTTTTCAGCATTTCATCAACATTTTTAGACGTAATCCCCAATTCTTCTGCTTCAATCATCGCAAGTACAGAATAATTAACAATGTCTTTCCACTGGTTGTCTCCGTGTCTTACCGCAGGAGCCAATGGTTCCTTTGAAATGATTTCAGGCAGAATCATGTAATCGGCAGGATTTGGCGCTACTGCCCGTGTTCCTGCAAGCTGGGAGGCGTCTGATGTTAAACAATCGCACCTGCCGGCAAAAAAGGCTTTTGCAAGTTCGGCTGTGTTTTCAATCACAACCGGACTCATTTTCATCCCATTGGCCCTGAAATAATCCGCAGCATTCTGTTCCGTGGTGGTTCCCGGAAGAACACAGACAGTTGCGCCATCAAGTTCTTTAGCGCTTTTAACCCCCAGTTTTTTTGGGATAAGAAATCCCTGGCCGTCATAGTAATTGACCTGGGCAAAATCAAGTCCAAGATCCGTGTCCCGGCTTAATGTTTGAGTGGCATTTCTGAAAAGGACATCAATTTCTCCTGACTGCAAAGCTGTAAATCTTGTTTTAGCTGTCAAGGGAGTAAATTTCAATTTGTCGGGGCTGCCAAAAATTGCAGCGGAAAGCGCCTTGGCACAATCAACATCAAGACCTGCCCAGACGCCTTTATCATCGGCTTTTCCAAAACCGAAAAGACTTCCGTTAACACCGACTTTGACAAACCCCTGGGCCTTCACGTCTTCCAGAGTACTGGCCATCGCCCAGGACGATACCGTGATAAAGGTTGCACAAACGACTAAAATCTTTAACAATTTCATAGAGACTCCCCTTTGTTTATGATGGGTTGATGCATGAACTACTGAAATCCTCTGCCAGTATTAACACACTTGCATAAATTTTCAAGATTTTTCTGTCAGAACATTTTTTTTCATCCCGGATGTGGTACCCGGGACCATTGGCCCCGGGTATCTATGAAAAAAGATATCCTGATTTGTTGGTAAAAATTATGTAAAAGGCAGTGTCCTGTATTGAATCCATTGGGCTGGAAGATCTATGATAAAGCCCATGTGTATATATGCGAAAATTTTCAGGGAACCGGTAAACGCCATTTCCCATATGATAGGCGCCATCGGGTCCGTTGTCGGCCTGACCCTCATGGTGGTCTTTGCAGCCACCAGGGCCGATGTCTGGCACGTGGTTTCCTTTTCCATTTTCGGCGCCACCTTAATCCTCATGTATACCTCAAGTTTTCTCTACCATGGCCTGCGCATATCTGAAAAAGCCCTTCTGATATTCCGCAAGATTGATCATATCATGATTTTCATGGTCATTGCAGGGTCCTATACACCCCTTTGCCTTTTGCCCCTTCGGGGTCCCTGGGGCTGGAGCCTTTTTGCCACGGTCTGGTCCATTGCAGCCATTGGGGTTTTTTTGAAAATTTTTTTCATTCACACCCCCCGGTGGGTTTCCACACTGATTTATTTGATCATGGGCTGGTTGTGCATGGTGGTGATTTATCCACTGGTGAAAACCGTTGAACCCATCTGCCTTTTTTGGCTGGTCCTGGGCGGGATGTTTTACAGCACCGGAGCCCTGGTCTATGCGTTTAAAAAACCCAATTTATTTCCCGGGATACTGGGTTTCCATGAAATATGGCATATCTTTGTCATCCTGGGCAGTGCCTGCCATTTCTGGCTTTCCTTCCGATATTTGATGTATATCAATTAAACTTCCTTGAAGTACTTTATTTTTTTCTTTGCAAAAGTCACTGCCTTTGGGTGGTATTTTGGTTTTTCCATGCTTATGGTATGTTTCATATGGGGCCTTAAGGAGGCGTGATGGAAATCTGTAAACTTGAAAAGGAGGCAAGACAATTGATAACAAAACCCAATCTCAAATTTGATGTTAAGTCCTGGATGGTGTTGCGCTTATTTGCCGATTACGGCATTATCAGTTAAGGGAAATTTTGTCGTGTTTTCAAATTTTTTATATTTTTTGATCGCTCTAGTGATCTATACGTCTTCCGAATTGTTTGACCGCACAAATGGTGTTGACCCAAACATGCTTTATTACAGCCTTGGGGCAGGGGGGGCATTCGCCCTGGCCTGTCATCTCTGGTTTAAACGGCTTGCCCAAAAGGGGGACAAAGGATCCTATTTTGGACTGGACCATGCTGTCAACAGGGCTATTTCAAATTTGTCCATCCTGGCCCTGGTGCTTTTTGCCGCCAATATCCATTTGTTCAAGCTGCCACTTTTTTTTGTGGATATCCGGTTGTTTGAATTGTTTCCCACCCTTGGGGCGGTGTTGTTCCTGGGCCTCTTCCTTTTGTATCTGGTTATCATCTGGAATGCAGCCCATGGGGTTCAAAAACAATATTTGCCAAGGGAAGTGACCCGGAAGCATTTTGTCGTTTCCAATATATCTTTTTCCCTGCCAGCCTTGCTGCCCTGGTTCTGTCTGTCCATTTTTGCAGACATGATTCAGTTTCTGCCCTATGCGCCGCTTAGGGACTATTTCAATACAACGGCCGGGGAAATTGTTTATATTGTGACATTTTTGATCGCGATCTCCATTTTCGGGCCAGTCCTCATACAAAAACTTTGGGGCTGCACCTCCCTTGAACCGGGGGATTCAAGATCCCGAATTGAAGCTGTCTGCAAAAGGGCGGGACTGCACTATGCAGATATCTTAAAATGGGAGCTTTTCGGCGGCAGCATGATTACGGCCGGCGTTATGGGGCTTGTGGGGCGATTCCGGTATCTTCTGGTCACACCGGCCCTGCTGGAAGCCCTGGATGATGATGAAATTGATGCTGTGATGCTCCATGAAATAGGCCATGTTCAAAGATATCATATGCTGTTTTACCTGCTTTTCTTTGCCGGGTTTATCGCCTGTAATTTTGTTTTCTTTGAACCCATGATATTGTTGCTTTACATCGCCGGCCCCCTGTACCAGGTATTTTCCTTTCTGGGGATTGAAAAAGGGGATGCCTATCCAGCACTCATCTGTTTGTCTCTGATCGCTTTTTTTGTGATCTATTTCAGGTTTGTGTTCGGATTTTTCATGCGGAATTTTGAACGCCAGGCAGATATCCATGTATATGATTTTCAAAGGGATGCCTCGCCCCTGGTATCTACTTTTTATAAAATTGCTTCCTTGAGCCGTCAGTCCATTGACAAGCCTAACTGGCACCATTTCGGCATTGGGGAACGAATCCGATTCCTGGAACAATGCCGGGAACACCCCGGGGTGATAGTCCGTCACCACAGGTGGGTGAAAAAAATGATTCTGGGATATCTTGTGCTGGTTCTTGTCCTGTTTTGCATTGGCTATAGTATTAGCTACGGCAGGGCAAAAGATGCATTTGGAAAGTATATTGCCGGACAGATTCTCTTCCAGCAATTGGAAGTTGACCCGAAAAATTCAGACCTGTATGTATTTGTGGGGGACTATTACTACAATGACAGGGCCTATGACAAGGCGGCGGCAGCCTGGGAAAATGTGATTCGCATTGACAGCAAAAATGTCCATGCCCTGAACAACCTTGCCTGGCTTTTTGCCACCTGCCCGGATGAACAATTCCGGGACGGACCCCGTGCCCTAGCCCTTGCGGAGAAAGCGGTATCACTCAGACAGGAAGCGTTCATCCTGGATACCTATGCTGAGGCCTTGTCGATAAACAATCGGAATGCCGAGGCAATTGCGGCGGCAAGACAAGCCCTTTCGCTGGCAGAAGACAAAAGATCCTATTACCGGGAACAGGTGGTCCGGTTTGAGAAAATGGGCCGGATCCTCTAGATTTTTTTAGGTGATTCGGTTAAAACCCAATGGGGACAAAGGCCATGCCTGCCAGGTGGATCACTTCTTTTATCATCCTTCCGGTTCTTGAAGCGACAATAAGGGCCATGGTATCCTGGAGGGAAATTAATTTACCGAAAAGTCTTTCAAAACTTAAATTTTCAATGGGGCCGTCACATACATTGGTTACCAGAAAAAGGTCTCCATTGGGCAGATGTCTGGCCTTAAGCCGCCAGACAAGGATTTCAATATTTCTTGCGCTGTTGTAGAGACTCTGGGAATCCAAAAAATCCAATAGAAAAAGATCGCATTTTTTGCTGTATGATGTATGGATCATTGTGTACAGTCCATACATCATTGCAAAAACCCGATCCCCTTCAAACCCGGGTTCAAACCCGATCAGAATTGCATCGGTTCCCTCTTTGTTGTTAAGGGAATCGGGAATTTTCAGTGGCGGACAATGGAATATCTTGGCTATTTGAGAATCAATTGTGGCCCCGGGTGTTTTGCCAAGCTCCATGGGATTCATTCTATACAGTTTTCTGGTCAGGGTTTTTAACAGGGCCGAGATCTGTTCTATATGGATTTCCGATACGATGTTGATATTTGTCTTGGCAAGATTTTCAATGTGAAAATCTGTGGACGCGCTGCATCCGGCCAATCCAATCCCCAAAAGCGCAAAAAAAGGGAAATCCATTTAATCGGTTTTTCCAGATTTAAAATCCTCAAGTCCCAGGTGCATGGTTTTTACGGCAAGCTGGATACAATGGTGTTTTTTTTCAGGAATATTTTCCAATACTTTAAAAACATCCCCGTCATTTATCTTCAGGGCTTGATCTATGGTTTTGCCTTTTACCAGCTCCACCGCTGCCATGGCAGCGGAAATAGCACCGGCACATCCGGTGATTTCATACCGGACATCCTCGATAATATTATTTTTGTTTACCTTGAGGTAGACTTTCATAATATCTCCGCAGGAGCCGATTTTTTCCGACACTTGGTCGGCATTTTCAATGTGTCCCATATATTTTTTTTCAAGATAATACTTAATTGCCGAATCGGCATATCCGGCTTCTGACAGCATTTTATGTTCAGCATCTGATGATGAGGTTACAGTGACCACAGGTGTTCCTTTTTTTCTGTCCTAGTCAAAAAAGAATATTTTACCGGACAGGTTACTAAAATATCCATATCTTAAGAAATC
>VMSR01000227.1 GCA_013792075.1 Desulfobacula sp. | reverse complement strand
ATAGACCAGCTCAGACAAGACCAGATGGCCAAAGGCAGGATGCCAGGGCCCTGCCAAGACCTGGTCTCTATCCTCCATCATTTCAGATGCCTGGAGGCCCATCCGGATAACCCGTACACGGGCCCGGTCAAATATCGTGTGCATTTTTTTCACCAGGAAAACAGCCTGGTCCAGGGTCAGGGGCGTATAGCGGCCTTGCCGATACCATTGGGCCAAAAGACTGCCCTCCAGAACCATTAGCGGATAAATCCTGGCCACATCCGGCCCAAGGGCGGCAATCTGCCGGGTGCTGTCCAACAGCTGGGATTGTGTATCCCCGGGAAGCCCTGCCATAACCTGGACCCCCACCTGCAGTTTTCGCGCCTTTAACAGGGTGATGGCCTGATGGGCATGAAAACTTGTATGGCCCCGATGGGCCTCTCTCAACACGGAATCGGTCATGGATTGAACCCCCAGTTCAACCAGGCTGACCCCATAGGGAGCGATGAGATCAAGGATGTGCTCGGTAATGGTGTCCGGCCGTGTGGAACACCGGATACCATGTATGGTCCCGTTCTCAATATGGGGACGCACCCTTTCCAGAAGCCTGATAATATCCGGGTCCGGAAGGCCTAAAAAATTACCGCCGAAAAAGGCAAGCTCCACCCGGGACCGATTGCCTTTATATGCCAGGTACTGACCGATTATTGCGTCAATTTCCTTTGGGTCGGGCAACATTTTTTTTTGGCTGGTAATGATCGCTTGATTGCAGAACGCACATTGATGTGGGCATCCTGAATGGGGAATAAAAACCGGAATGACCAGGGGGAATGCCATACCCCTCCCTAAAACTTTTGGTGATTCACGATGGCAAGCGCATTTTTAGCGGAATCCTGCTCAGCTGCCTTTTTGGTCTTCCCGATCCCGGTTACCGAGATATCGTCTAATTCCAGGCTTATCTTAAAGGTCTTGTCATGATCAGGTCCAAACTCTTTTACAATCGTATATTGGGGGGTTGTGGCAAAAGCTTCCTGGGCATATTCCTGGAGAGAACTTTTATAATCCCTGGTATGGAAATCGGACAATGCCTGTTGGATGGCATCTTTAAAAATTGTCTGCACTATTTGATGGATTTTATCAAAACCTGCATCCAGATAGGCGGCAGCAACCAGGGCTTCAAAGGCATCGGAAAGGATGGAATTCTTGTCCCCTCCCCCGGAAAGAAACTCCCCCTTCCCCAGCCGGATAAACCGCCCCAGATCAATGCTCCGGGCCATTTTCGCCAGTGCCGGTTCACTCACAAGATTTGACCTGAGCTTTGACAATTCCCCTTCTTTTTTCGACGGACTTTGGGTCATCAGAATATGACCGACACAAAGGCCCAGAACCGCATCCCCCAGAAATTCCAGTCGTTCATTATCTGCATTGCAGCTTTCCTGATTCTCATTCAAATAGGACCTGTGGCACAAGGCATTGCCCAGGAGGGACCGATCCTTAAACCGATAGCCGATATTACGTTCAAGAATATCCAGGCAAAGCGTTGCTCTGAGGGTGGAAAGCCTTTCCGTCAGGGCCTTGAAAACATCATCCCCCACATGAAGATTGTCCTTGCCGTGCCCCAGGGCCACGCCCTGGTTGAAAGACCCATGAAAATCAGATCCCCCGGTTGAAAGAAGACCCTTGTCCCGGGCAAGGGATAAAAGATAGTCTGTTTTGACAGGGTCATGGTCTGTGTAAAAAACCTCAATGCCCTGGAGCCCGAATTCTGTCAGCTTATCAATAAATGCTTCCAGGCCCCGGGACTGGTTAAAAACAAGCAGGCCCGGATGTGCCAGGACCGGCAGGCCGCCGGCATCCAGAATAATGTTGATGGCATCTTCACAGGACACTTTGAATTTTTCCACATAGGCGGGCTTATCTTTGCCAAGATATTTATCAAAGGCCTCCCCAAAGCTTTGGACATACCCTTTTTCCTTCATCAGCTCTGCAATGTGGGGCCGCCCTATCTGTTCGGCACCGAACCGCGCGGCCACCTCTTCCAGGCGGATATCAAGCCCCAGGCTGTTTAAGCGTTCGATAATTCTGGGATTTCGTTCTTTTCTTGCCCTGACAGCCTGTTCCAGAACCTGGTTCAACCGTGGGTCATAGACAGAAAATCCATACCCCAGCAAATGGACACTGCCGATGCCTTTAAAGGCCTCGGGCGGTTCACAGGAAATCTCAACCCCGGTAATGAATTCCAGGGGTTGAGCAGAAATAATATTTAAGATTTCTTTAATTCCGGCAATGGAATCATGATCGGTGATGGAGATCGCCTTGACGCCTTTTTCCCGGGCCAAAGCCAATATCTCTTCGGGGGAAAAAGATCCGTCCGAAGCCGTTGAATGTATGTGAAGGTCAATCAAGGGATTAAAAGGGCCTGTTAGATTCCAAGCGCTTTCTCCAGATCCTCTTCACGGGTTTTACAATCAATGCACTGGGTGGTAACCGGTCTTGCTTTGAGCCTTTCGATGGAGATATCTTCCTCGCATGAATCACACCGGCCAAAGGTACCGTTTTCGATCCGAACCAGGGTTTTTTTAATCTTTTTGATCAATTTATGTTCCCGGTCACGAATGCGAAGTTCAAAACTTCTCTCTGCCTCGTGGGAGGCCCTGTCCGTTGGATCGGCAAAATTTTCCTTGGGCTGGGTCATTCCGGTTACAGTTGTATCAGCATGTGTAGCCAGTTCAGCCAGCCGTTCCGTCAAAAAAGTTTTAAAATAATCAAGGTCTTCCTGTTTCATGGTAGTTGTCCTCTGTTTAAGTATCTTTCTAAGAACATCAAAATCAAATATTATACCAGTTCATTTTATAAAGTAAAGTAATTAATACACTGGCTTCCATGAAGCCGACCGGAAAATGGGCACCTCTGCTTTCCTTGCCCCCCGTCCGACGCCCCAGGGAAAGTGGCTTGATTTGACCTTCTCCAGGTGGTATTGTGACAGGGTTTGTTCCGGCCCATGGGGTGGAAGCCCCTTGTCTGATGTGATGCTAACCCCAAAGACCGTGACATAAGGAGGTCATTTTGGCACGATTTTTAAAAAAGCGAGATGCCAGCAAAGGTCAAAGTCCCGGATCCCTGATTTTCATCGGAACCCAAAAAACAGATGATGTGAGTGTGCGGATGATTGATTATGATGCGATCCGCCTGACGGACAAAGAATTGTCCGATATCAAAGACGGGTCCCATTTCAAAAGCACGAATACCGTCACCTGGATCAATATCAACGGGTTGCATGACACACAAAAAATACAGGAGGTGGGCCAGGCCTTTGACCTGCACCCCCTTGTGATGGAAGATATCCTGAACACGGGACAAAGACCCAAGCTGGAGGAATTTGACACCTGCGTTTACATTGTTCTGAAAATGATCCGTCTTGATGAAAAAACCAATATGATCCACAACGAACAATTGAGTATCATCCTGGGAGATAAATTTTTACTGACATTTCAAGAGCAGCCCGGGGATGTTTTCGAACCGGTCAGGGAAAGAATCCGAAGGCCCAAATCCCGAATCCGGGGGTCTGGGGCCGACTACCTTGCTTATGCGCTCTTGGATACGGTTGTGGACAATTATATGCATACGATTGAGCTGATCGGAGAGAAAATTGAAGACCTTGAGGAAGATATCTTAGAGGGCCATGACACTGCTGTTATGGAAAAAATCAATGGGTTCAAGCGGGAAATCAATTACCTGCGCAAATCCATCCGGCCGGCAAGGGATGCGATCCTGAACATGTCGCGACTTGACAGCGACCTGTTCCATGAAAACACCCTGCCGTTTATAAAGGACCTCCAGGATCTGACCCACCAGGCAACCGAAGCCATAGACACCTACCGGGACCTGTTGACCGATCAGTTGAATATTTATAATTCTGTGATGGCAAACAAGATGAACGATATCATGAAGGTTCTGACCATTTTTGCTGCTATCTTCATCCCCCTCACCTTCATCGCCGGCATCTATGGTACCAACTTTGAATATCTGCCGGAGCTCCACTATCGGTATAGTTATTTTATTTTCTGGGCAGTCCTGATTGCGCTGGCAGGTATTCTGCTCTTTTATTTCAAGCGGAAACGCTGGTTGTAAACACCTCCTTTCATAGCATGTTCTTTGCCACAAGTTCGGCAATATCCTGGGTTCGGATCTGTTCTTCTTTGTTGATTTCCTTCATGCCGTCTTCGATCATGGTCAAACAAAAGGGGCACCCCACGGCAACCGTGGATACATCTTGTCCTGCGATCTCTTGTGCACGCTCCCGATTGATGCGTTTGCCGATGGTCTCTTCCATCCACATTCTTCCGCCGCCGGCACCGCAGCAGAAACTTTCCCGGCCGTGGCGGTCAAGCTCTGTCAGGCCCTGTTGGGATACAGACTGCAAAATGGATCTGGGGGCATCGTAAATTTCGTTATACCGGCCCAGATAGCAGGGATCATGGTAGGTAAGCGATCCTTGGACTTTGGTATTTAACTTGATTTTACCCGATTGGATCAGCCCGTCTATCAGCTGGGTGTGGTGGATCACTTCGTAATGCCCGCCCATTTGCGGGTATTCATGTTTAAGGGTATTCAGGCAATGGGGACAGGCGGCAATTATTTTTTTCACCTTGTAGGTGTTCAGGGTTTCGATATTTTCCTGGGCCATCATCTGGTACATCATCTCATTGCCGGCGCGCCTGGCAAAATCGCCGGTGCATTTTTCCTCCACACCTAAAATGGCAAAACTGATATTGGCTTTTTGCAAAATTTTCACCAGGCTTACGGACACTTTTTTGCTTCGGTCATCAAAGGAACCGGCACAGCCGACCCATAGCAGATAGTCGACATCCGGGTCATCGGCCATCCGCTTAACACCCAGGCCCTCTGCCCAATCGGCCCGTTTGTCATACCCGATGCCCCAGGGGTTCCCATTGCGTTCAAGACCTTTAAAGGCCGCGTTCAGTTCTTTGGGGTAGGTTTCCGCCATCAGGGTCTGGCCCTGTCTCATGGCAATTATCCGGGGAACATGTTCGATGGTGACCGGGCAGACCTGTTCACAGGCCCGGCAGGTGGTGCATGCCCAGAGTGTGTCCGGCAGGATCACATCCCCGACAAGCGTGTTTTGACTGGTGAGTTCGGCCATGGCCGCCCGGGTTTCCTCAATCTGCCCGGGATCGCCATCAACCTTGATGGTGGCGGCCAATTGGGCTCTTTTGATCAGGTTGTCTGCAGTTGCCAATAGTTCTTTTTTCAGGCTGTCATTGAAATCCAGCAGATTTAAGGGTTTGTCCGTGACATAGGTGGGGCAGACCTCCTTACACCGGCCACACTCGGTACAGGTATATAAATCCAGGCCCTGTTTCCAATTGAGCTGGTGAATATGGTTGAGCCCCAGGGACTCATTTTCCCAGGCCGCCTCATCTTCCAGATCCAAAACCTTTGTCTTTTCATGGGGATATCCCAGGCTCTTTAAAAACACATTGGGCAGGGCCGTGATCACATGGAAATGTTTGCCCAGGGGCAAAAGGTTCAGAAAACTCAGCTGGGTGATGATATGCAGCCAGAACATGGCCGTCAATACCCCTTTTGTGCCGTCGGCACCCAGCCCGGATATGAGAGCTGCAGCTTTCACGGCAACAGGTGTCCAGAGAAACTCGGACCCATACGAAGGATTGTTAAAATAATCAAGCGCTCCGGGATTGTGATGCAGGGCAATCAAATTATACCGGGCACCGTCGAGCAAAAGATCGGAAATCATCAGGACGGCAATCATGCACAGAACAAGATAGGCTTCCCTGGTATTGTGCATCCGTGACGGCTTAAGGATTGCCCGCCGAAAGATGGCGTAGATCACCATCACCAGGACAAGTCCCTCCATGATGTCCTTTAAGCAGACATACAGGTACCCCAGCAGATGTTCCTCGCCCAGAAACGGCAGTTGAAACCCATGTACAAACCCCTCCCCGTAAAGGGTCAGGCTGCGGAGGATCAGAACGCAGAATCCCCAGAAAATCAGGGCATGCATGACCCCGGATGCCCATTCTTTTTTTCTTCCCACCAGGCGCTTCTGACCAATGGCGATGATCGCCATGTTTTTCAGGCGTTCCAGAAGATGATCGGCCCTGTCCGTGGGCTCAAGTGCCATGAGCAATCGGAATTTAAACACCATGGTGCGGCCGAAAACCGCCAGCCCGACAACGAGCAATAAAGACATCAAAAGGGGATTCATACATACCTCATCAACAAGTGTTGTGCAAAAAGTTAACCTCTGATTTTTTTAATCTCCTGCCTGAGAATCGGAATCACCTCAAAAAGATCTCCGACAATACCATAGTCCGCCACGTTGAAGATGGGGGCTTCCGGGTCTTTGTTTACGGCCAGAATTGTTTTTGAGCCGGTCATCCCCGCCAGATGCTGAATGGCGCCTGAAATACCGATTGCCATATACAGGGTGGGGGCCACTATTTTCCCGGTCTGGCCCACCTGTTTGTTGTGTGCCATAAAACCGCCGTCCACCATGGCTCTAGAAGATCCGAACCCGGCAGAAAGATCACGGGCCAGTTCCCTTACAAGATCAATACCGGCTTGGTCCCTGGCACCCCGCCCCACTGAAACAACAATATCGGCATCGGCCAGATCGATTTCACCGCTTGCATCGGACAGAATCTGTTTGATGACCGCTTTCAGATCCGGGGCCGGGATGGACAATTTTACCATATTCTGGGTTCCGGTAATCCCTGGAGTTGCCTCAAACGCTCCTGCCCTGACAACGGCCACCAGGGTTTGGGTGTTCACTTGAATCCGCTGGATCACTTTGCCGGCTATGGCCGGACGGATCACCTGGATCTGCTCTCCTTCCAGGGTCACATCAATGATTTCAGTGGCACAGGCAGCATTCAATTGGGCCGCGACCCTTGGGGCGGCAGCCTTTCCTGCTTCGGAAAATCCAAACCAGATCATATCGGCTTCAAATTGCTGGGCAGCCGCAACAACACAGGCGGCATAGGGACCTGCTGAAAAAAGTTCAAGACTTTTATCATCGGCAATGTATTGGGTATCCGAGCCTGCTGCTGCCATATCCGCAATAAGGGATTCGATATTGCTGCCAATGGCCACGACAGCGGTTTGGGCGGACAGGGCCTTGGCCTTTGATAAGAGTTCGGCTGTGCTGCCCTTAAGAACACCTTCTTTGATGTCTGCGATTACAAGTATCTTCGCCATAATATTTTTTTCCTCTCTTCTAATCTTCAGGTATGAATCGGGTTAAATTCCAATGATCATCTTTAACAACCGGCAAATTTTCCTAGAAAACCTTGGCTTCATTGGCCAGAAGTTCAACAACCTGTGCCGTAATCTGGGCAGCGTCGCCTTCAAATTTCTGACCGGCCTGGCGGGTTTTTGATTTCATGAATTCAGCTACTTCCGATTTGGGTGCAGCCCCGCCGACCGCTTCAACGCTCGTTCCCAGTGCCGCCAGATCCATTACCTGAATCTTTTTTTTCTTTGCCATCATAATGCCCCGCATGGCCGGCAGCCGGGGCTCGTTAATACTATCACTCACCGTGACCACGGCGGGTAATGTTATCTCAACAATTTCGGTGCCGCTGTCTCCCAGCCGGGAAACCCGAATGTGGGCCTCGTCCATTACCTCAATGGAAATCACATTGGAGACGCAGGGCAATTGAAGGTACTCGGCCAATATAATCCCTGTCTGGCCGCTATCGGTATCCTGGGCCTGTTTCCCTGTTATCACAAGGTCATAGTCTCCCTTCTCGTAAACCTTTTGCAATATTCCGGCATAGGCAAAGGCATCTGGTGCGACCAATGCCGGGTCGTCAATAAGAATGGCGTCTTCGATTCCCATGGCATAACATTTCCGGATCATATCCGTATTGTCCTGTTCGCCGATGCTCACCAGGGTCGTCTGGGCATTATTGTTTTCCTTGAGTTGAACAGCGGCTTCAACACCGTTTTCATCCCAGGCATTTATAACATATTGAAGGCCATCCTCAACAATGGCACCATTTTCAATGTGGATATTTAATTCCACATCCACTACGCGTTTTACGGTTGTGAGAATTTTCAAATTGTCCTCCTTCTTGGGTATTTTGGGTTCTACCGCTTTTGGGTAATCTATCCTTTTGGCAATTTTACGCTCTTGATGCGGTTTTCCCCGCAAACGATCATTAATTCCGAATCCTTTGCCGAAAAGGCCAGGGTCATGTTAAGGGACTGGCCCATCTGGGCGGCAAGTGCAGTGGGCCTTGAGTGGGAAATCATTATGGGCAAACGGGCTCTGGCCGCTTTTTGAACCAGTTCATAACTGATCCTGGAAGACAGGATCACAATGCGGGCACGAGAAAGCGTCCGATCCAGAAAGGCTTTCCCGATTGCCTTGTCAAGGGCATTGTGCCGCCCCACATCCTCGGCAAAAGCAATCACTTGTAACTGATGGTCAAAGATAAGTGCCGCATGGGAGCCCCGGGTTCTCTGGTAGTATTTCTGACTTCTGGAAAGGGTGTTGATGCAGTCAAAAATCCGGCCGATTTCGACCGCAAACCCGTTTTTTGCCGGGGCCAGGATCTGATGAAGATCTTCTATCATTTTCTTGCCGCAAATACCGCAGCTGGTCTGGCTGACATAACTCTTTCTTTTGAGCAGATGGGCAATTTTTTTCTTGCGTTCAGGGGTCAGCCAGACGTCCACAACATTGGGGTCCAGGTCTTTGTCATATCCGATGGTCTTGATATCATCGGGATCATCAATGATTCCCTCCCCAAGACAAAACCCGGCCGTATGAAACACCTCTTCCCCGGGTGTTCTCATCACCACCGAATATGGCTCATCTTCAATCCGAATCAAAAAAGGTTCCTCTCCGATCAGTTCTATCTGTGTTTTCCGCCCGGGAGAACCGGTCAGCACGTCCTCCTGTCGGCACCCAAGCGATTGATAGAATTTGGTTTTTTTTCCGGCACTCACCTATTTCCTATTCCCCTGTCTCAGGCCCGGAGTTAACGGCCGACGGGAATGCCAGGGCCTGGGTTAACACAAAGGCTGCCTGGAGATAGGAGGTCGGACAAAGGGGGAAGCATTGTTTGCAGTCATTGCACTCGACGGCTGCAATCTGGGGAATAAAACTGATCTCCTTATTGATTCCCCGGTCAACAAACCCGATGGCGTTCTTCCCGGTCACCTCATTGCAATACCGCACACACAGGCCGCAATGGATGCAAAAGGAGGGATCTTTTTCATACCGGTCTTTGTCGGCGCCATACACCTTTGCAAGCTTCACCAGTTCCGGAGCGTCCGGGGCATGGGCCATTAAAAGTTCCAGGATGGTTTTCCGGATTCTATCCACCTTTTCAGACCGGGTCCTGACAATGATATCTTTTTCGGCAGGGTAAACACAGGAAACAACCAGCTTTGTCCAGCCCTTCACCTCCACTTCCACAATGCACAGCCGGCATCCGCCAAAGGGTTCCAGCTTTTCGTGGTGGCACAGGGTGGGAATATAGATTCCCGCCTTTTGGGCCACCCCAAGGACGGTCATTCCTTCTGTTGCCGTTACAATGCTGCCATCAATCTCAAATTGGATTTCACTCATTTTACCTTACCCTCTTTTGGGCTCTTTTGGGTTATCAGTCTGTCGCCTTCAGCAATGGGCGCCGGAACAGGCGCACCTGAAATCTTAATCACCGCAGTAAATTTTGAGGGGCAGACTTCAAAGCAGGTCCCACAATTTGTGCACTTTTCCTGGTCAATGATATGGATCTTTTTCTTCTCCCCGTCAATGGCTTCGGCAGGACATTTTTTTGCACAGATTCCGCAGGCCATACATTTGCCGGGGTCTATATAAAAGGAAATCAGCTGTTTGCAGGACAGGGCCGGACACCTTTTTTCCCGGATATGGGCTTCATACTCGTCCCGGAAATAACGCAGGGTGCTTAAAAACGGGTTGGGAGCACTTTTGCCCAGGGCGCAGAGGGAGGCTTCAACTGCTGTCTCGGAAAGTTCTTCCAGCAGTTCTATATCCCCTTCTTTTCCCTTTCCCCTGGTAATATTGGTCAAAATCCGGTCCATCTGCCGCAGGCCCTCCCGGCAGGGAACACATTTCCCGCAGGATTCATCCGTAAGAAAATGAATAAAATACCGGGCCACATCCACCATGCAGGTATCTTCATCCAGCACAATCATCCCGCCGGACCCCATCATGGACCCGGCCTGGGTCAATTCATCAAACCCTACCTGCAAATCCAGTTTGTCTTCCGGGATACATCCGCCGGAAGGACCGCCTGTCTGCACGGCTTTAAATGCTTTTCCATCCGGGATACCGCCGCCTATTTTATAAATAATATCCCTTAAGCTCATGCCCATGGGCACTTCAACAAGCCCTGTGTTGGTGATCTTGCCCACCAGGGAAAAGATCTTGGTCCCCTTGCTGGAGTCTGTTCCCACCGAAGAAAACCAGTCTGCCCCGCGATTGATGATCAGGGGTACATTTGCCCAGGTCTCCACATTGTTGAGCACAGAGGGCCTGTTCCAAAGCCCTTTGATATTGGAACGGGTGTACTTGGGCCTGGGCTCTCCGGCCCGGCCCTCCAGGGAAGTCATCAAGGCCGTTGATTCACCGCAGACAAAGGCACCGGCCCCCTGGTGGACGATCACCTTAAAATCAAATCCGGATCCCAGGATGTTTTTCCCCAGCAACCCATAGCTTTCCGCCTGTTTTATGGCAAGATTGATATTCTCAACTGCCAGGGGGTATTCCTGGCGGACATAAAAATAACCCTCATGGGCGGCTATGGCATATCCGCCGATGATCAGTCCTTCTAAAATCGAATGGGGATTGCCTTCCAGAAGGGCCCTGTCCATGAAGGCACCGGGGTCCCCCTCATCTGCATTGACGATCACATACTTGATGGGCTCTTCGGCATTTCTGGACCCTTCCCATTTTCGACCCGCAGGAAAACCCGCCCCGCCCCGGCCCCTTAAGTTGGATTTTTTGACTTCCTCCAAAACCGCCAGGTCCGTCATCTGGGTAAGTGCTTTGGCCAGGGCAGAATAGCCGCCGATTGCCAGATAGTCATCAATACTCTTGGAATCAATCCGAATGTTATTGCACAGAACCGTTCGTTCCTGGGCCTTGTAAAAGGAGATGTCCGATTCATGGACTGCCCGTTCACCTGTGACAGGATCCAAAAAGAGCAGACGCTCAACCAGTTTGTTCTCCTTAATCGTCTGGGAGACAATCTCGGGGACATCTTTGGCCGTTACCCCAAGATAACAGATTTCCTCAGGATAGATGACCACCACAGGACCGCGTTCGCAAAATCCCGGGCACCCGGTTCCTTTGGTATCCACCTTGGCCGTTAACCCCTGAGTTTCAATCTCTGTTTTAAAGGCGGCTATGACTTCATCTGCGCCCGAGGCGATACAACCGGCTCCCGCGCATATGGAGATGCAGGGCATGTTCGGATCTCTTTTGGACACTAGTTCCTGCCTGAAGGTATCGAGTGCTTCAGGTGTATTCAAGTGCGGCATAATTTTCCCCTACTCATAGATTTTTAACACTTGAGATGTTTTGACCGGTGACATCTTGCCATGGACCTTTCCGTCAACTTCCATGACAGGCCCCAGGGCACAGCATCCAAGGCAGTTAACCGTTTCCAGGCTGAAGTTCAGATCAAGGTCTGTTTCCCCCGGTTTAATGCCGATGGCTTCTTCCACTGTGTCCAGAATCCTTGTGGCCCCCCGCACATGGCAGGCGGTTCCCACACAAATGTGAACCCTATGACGCCCTTTTGGAACCAGACTAAAGGCTTTATAAAAGGTGGCAATATGCTGAATCCGGTTTAAAGGGACCGCCAAACGTTCACTGACCCTGGCCAACGCTTCCCAGGGAAGCCATCTGTTCTCACTTTGGATGTCCAATAATATCTGAAGCAAAGCACTTGCTTCACCATGGTGTTTATCAATTATCCGATCAATATTGTCCAATTCCATAATCGTATCCATAGCCGTTTCCTTAAATTCTTTCTTGATCCATTGCCAAATGCCTTTCCCCTAAGCCAGCGTGTAACACTTGCTGGCGGTATCATACCGGACCAGTCCGTGCCGGGAGGAGGCCATCATGTGTCTGGATACCGCCGAGGGATTCAATCCCAGTTGCTGTGCAATCTCACTGGTCGGGAGGGGCGTTTCCCCAAGCAGCATCATGATCTGGCTTATGGCCAGCCGATCACCGAATATGGCGTCAAACAGCCGGTGTATCTCTTCGCTTTCAAAAAATTGGGTATAGGCTTGTTTTGTTTTTACCGGTACCCTGAGCCGCTCTCTTTCCACCAGCCTCAGGTAGGGAATCAGTTTTCTGGCAGCGTCAAGCCTGAACTTAACCTGCTTTCCGTCCATCCCTTCCGTCTTGCCAAGGGGCCCCAGTTTTTTCACCTGTTTGCTGAAATCATCTGTGTAGTCGGCCAGAAGATTTCCATCGGCCCCGGACATAAATTCGGTTCTTAAGCGGCCGGGGTCCAGGCCGATGTGGGCCAGTATGCGTTTGGCCAGATAGGTATTGGCCAGGGCATCATAATTTCCATGGGTCACGTAATTGCATTCATCCAGCTTACAGCCGCCGATGAACACGCCATCCTGGCCGTTGGAAAAGGCCCTGAGTATAAATTCCAGGTCTACTCTGCCCGAACACATGACACGGATAAGCCTCATTTCACTTGTATATTGCAGTCTGGAAACTCCAGCAAGGTCAGCTGCGCCATAGGCTCACCAATGGCAGACAAACCCCAGTATCTTTGGTTTAAATTCAAGACCTGTACTCATTTGTTCTGACCTCCTTTGTTATTGCCGCATCGATCTGGTGCAACAGCGCATCATCGGTGAAATGTTTTAAAATGATGGCATTTGTCGGACATTTTGCATTGCACAGACCATCTCCTTTACACAGGATGGGGTTTACCCGGGCTTTTTTGCCCTTGGGTGTATCATAAAATTCAATGGCATCATAGGTACAAGCCGTAATACATGCCCCACAGGACACACAGTCATTCTCGGTTACCCGGGCCACAGAACCGCTGGCCACAACCGTATCCCTGGATAAAAGCGTTAAAACCCTGCCGGCCGCGCCATAGGCCTGGTTGATGCTTTCAGGTATATGCTTGGGATAGTGGGCTGTCCCGCAAAGGAACACCCCGTCCGTGGCAAATTCGACGGGTTTTAATTTTACATGGGCTTCCTTGAAAAAATTATCCGGGCTCAGGGTCACCTTGAAGTGAGCGGCTATTTCATGGACAGATGCCGAAGGGATAACCGCTGCCGCCAGAGAGAGGATATCTGCATCCAGTTCAAGGCGCTGGCCGAGAATGGGATCGGCAACAACAACCCGTATCATCTCCCTGCCGCCTTCGGTGACGGCTTGGGCCACCGGCGGATCTTCCGGCGTATACCGGATAAACTGAACCCCCAATTCCGCCGCCTGCCGATAGGCGTCTTCCCTGAACCCATAGGTCCGCATATCCCTGAAAAGGATATAAATCCGCATATCCGGATTTTTCTCTTTGAGTTTCAAGCTGTTCTTTACAGCATGGCCGCAACAGACCCTGGAGCAATAATTATTGTCCTCATTCCTGCAGCCCACACATTGGATCATCACCAGACTTTCAGCCCCAAGGATGGTCTGGTTTCCCAGGGCCAGCTGCTGTCCCAGATCGATGTGGGTGAAGACCCGCTCATTTTCCCCGTACAGGTATTCCGTCGGGGTATATACATCGGCGCCAATGGCAAGAACAGAGGCACCATGTTGTATCTGTTTAACCCTGCCCTCGGTTTCAATGGTGGTGGTAAAATTGCCCAGATACCCTTCAACACGTTTAATGGCAGCTTCGTGGGACACGTGTATGAGAGGATTTCTATACACCTGTTGTATCAGGTTATCCAGATAGGTTTGAACATCCAGGCCCTCCAGGGTGGAATGGATCCTTCTGGCCATGCCGCCCAGGTCTTTGGCCTTTTCCACGAGGTGGACTTCATGGCCCTGTCCGGCGATGGAAAGGGCACAGGTCATGCCGGCAATCCCGCCGCCGACCACAAGAGCCGCCTTGTTGACCGGCAGATCAAATTCCAGTAACGGCTCCAAAAAGCTTGCCCTGGCCACGGACATCCGGACAATGTCCTTTGCCTTCTGGGTGGCCTCATCCTTTTGCTTGGCATGGACCCAGGAACACTGTTCCCGGATATTGGCCATATCCAGGTAATACTGATTGAGGCCCGCCTCCCGAAGGGTGTCCCGGAACAAGGGCTCCAGGGTTCTGGGGGAACAGGCGGCAATCACAACCCGGTTGAGCCCTTTTTGCTTTGCCAGATCCGTTATTTCCTTGGCAGAATTGGTGGCGCATGAAAATATCTGCTCTTTTGCATAAACAACATTGGGCAGGGTTCGGACATAGTCCACCGTGGACGGCACATTGACAACACTGGAGATATTGGCCCCGCAATGGCAGACAAACACACCGATCCTGGGCACTTCTCCCGAGACATCCCGCTCCATGGGGTAGATTCTTTCACGGGCAAGCTTCCCCCGCCGATAGTCAAGAAGCTCTCCTATCTGAGAGCTGGCCCCGCTGGCGGTAAAAACAGATTCCGGAATATCCGTCGGCCCCTGGAAGGCGCCGCTGACAAAGATACCGGGTCGGTTGGTCTGGATGGGATTGGTGGACTCTGTCTGACAAAATCCATGGGAGTTAAGGGCAATACCAAAAATTTGGGAAATCTCTTTGTAGGCCTTGGGCGGGTTCAGACCCACGGACAATACCACCATATCGAATTCCTGGGATTTAACACCCGCATCGGTGGTGGCATACCGAACAACCACATTCCCGCTGTCCGGGATTTCCCGTTCAACCGATGCGTAGCTTCTGATGAATTCCACCCCCGGCAGGGCTTCCGCCCTTTGGAAGTATCGCTCAAAATCCTTGCCAAAGGACCGGATGTCGTTATGGAAGATGGTGCACTCGGCATCTTCATAATGGTGTTTTGTCAATATCACCTGTTTCTGGGTATAGGTGCAGCATACGCCCGAGCAATAGCTGTTGTCCCCTGGGGTTACCCGTCTGGAACCCACGCATTGAATCCAGGCAATTTTTTTGGGACGGGCCTTGTCCGAAGACCGCAGCACCTGTCCTTCAAAGGGACCTGTTGAGGAAAGGAGTCGTTCATAGTCCATACTGGTGACAACGTTCTTCATCCGTTTGTACCCATATTCGTCTTTTACGCTGGGGTCAAAGGGCGTAATCCCCGAAGACAAAATGATGGCCCCGACATTTATATCCGTTTTCTGGACTGTCTGTCTGAAATCAATGGCGCCTGTCTGACAGACGCCCGAGCAGATATCACACTTGTTCTCCTTAAGCTTAAGACAGGAATCATCAATATAGGCCACCAGGGGAATGGCCTGGGAGAAAAACACATGAACGGCCTTATTGTCCGATATTTCCTGATTAAATGCATCCGGGTATTGAACCGGACAATAGGTCACACAGGTGGTACAGCCTGTGCATTTGTCCTCGATGATATATCGGGGCCGGGTTTTAAGGCTTACCCGAAAGTCCCCCAGGGTCCCTTCCACTGTGGTGACCTCGCTGAATGTCAAAATCTCTATGTTTGGATGCCGGCCGACCTCGACCAGTTTGGGAGAGAGAATTCACATGGAGCAGTCATTGGTGGGAAAGGTCTTGTCCAGCTGGGCCATATGGCCGCCGATACTCGGGCCCTTCTCGACCAGGTACACCTTGAACCCTGCTGTGGCAAGGTCAAGGGAAGCCTGGATACCGCTGACCCCTCCGCCGACAACCATGACATCTCCAAAATTTTTGCCTTCCCGTTTTTTAGAAATAAGATTATCAGAAAATTGTTGAATTACTTCTTTTGGCAATACGTCATTTCCCACTTTCTCTTCTCCTCATCAATTTTTCGGGTCCGGTATGGCCACCCTATAACAGTTCACTGATAATTTCCGTGATGTCTTTGACCTCCAGAACCGCTTCATAGGAAAGGTTCAGGCGACTTTCCTCAAAGTTGGTGATGCAGTATGGGCAGGAGGTTGCAAGAATCTGGGCGCCCACCCCATGGGCCTGCTGTAACCGGATGTCGGAAAATCGTTCTTCCCTGGGGGTGTCCATCCAGATTCTGCCGCCGCCGCCGCCGCAGCACAGACTGTTTTTGCCATGGGCCTCCATCTCAATCAGTTCCAACCCCAAAATTTTGTTTAACACCTCCCGGGGGGCGTCATACACCCCGTTGTGTCTTCCCAGGTAACACGGATCATGAAAGGTAACGCGTTTGGGATATTCTCCTTTGAGCACAAGCCGGCCGGCCGCCATCAGTTCCACTAAATATTGGCTGATATGAACCACATCAAAATTTACCATAAATTCAGGGTACTCGTTTTTAAAGGTATGATAGCAATGGGGGGAAGAGACAATAATCTTTTTCACCCCGTTGTCGATAAAGGTTTTGATATTCGCCCGGGCCAGGTCCTTGAACACCTGTTCGCTGCCGGTCTTCCGGATGCTTTCTCCGCAGCAGCTTTCCTTGTCCCCCAGGATGCCGAAATCCACACCGGCGCTCTTGAGGATTTTGGCCGTGGCAGTGGCCACCCGTTTCATCCTCGGGTCATAGGAAAGATAGCAGCCGACAAAATATAAGGCTTCCATGCCTTCGGCATAGGGTTTTACAGACAGATCCTTTGCCCAGTCCGCCCGCTTTTTCCGATCTCCCTGGAGGGGATTGCCTTCGGAAATCAGGCTGGCCCTGGCCGTCCGGGCCGATTTAACAGAAGCAGGAAACAGTTCATATTCCGTTGCCACCCGTCGAAGGGCTACGGCGATATCGATCTGCTTTACGCCCCGGGGACATTGTGCCGGGCAGGTGCCGCAGGTGGTGCAGCGCCATATATCTTCACCTTCCACTTCACTTAAGCCAAAGGCCGCCTCCCGGATAAGTCTGCGCATGCTGAAGGGTCTCACCTTATTCCACGGGCAGACCGTATCACACAATCCACACTGAAAGCACAATTTAAAGACGTCTCCGCCAGCCTCTTTTATCTCATCTATTACTTCCAGGAAAGGCGCTATTGTTTCCATGGTCCATCCTTTTTGTCCTTAATGATTTGCCGCATGGATTTTAGTCTTTCGCATTCATCCGGGCAACAACGTCCAGTATCTTGTCCATGCCAAATTTGTCTGCCAGCGATTCCAAACCGATCTCCAGGTCTTCCTGCTCTTCCTTTCGGCTGTCTGTATCCTCTGCATCCTCTTGTCTTTCTTCCAGAATCAAGGCATCATGCATGCACCATTTCACACACAAAGGCTCTTCTTCGCCTTCACACATATCGCATTTGAGGGGCAGACCTGAATCGGGTTCCTTGAACTCGTCCCTGGAAGGACAGGATGCCCTGCAAAAGGAGCACTCGTCGTATTCCTTGCCGTCAATGGTGTATTTGTCCCTGCCGGCACATTCCGAAACAGTATATTCACCTGCATAAACAGGCACATACAAGTCTCTCAGCGGTTCCCGGATGATCCGGATGCGGGACCTTGCAGGATTATTGCTGCTGTACTTGGGAGCTGCGTGGAAGGCGGAACAAATCATCTCACAGGCCCGGCAGCCGTTGCATTTATCCACATTGATTTTTATGGTTTTTATGGTCTTCTTCTGGGGTTCTGTTTTTTTAATTTTATCACCGGTCAAGGTTTGTCCCTCCACTCTAATGGGTCTTGTGTTCTGCTGAAGTCTGGTTACCAGACGTCTCCTGGCCGGGCAAATCTTTGCCCTCCGTCAGGATCCCTCTTTCAATGAAGTCATCGGCCACGTAGGACAGGCCCTGTTCATCCAAAGATTCCTTGGTGGGAATGCCGTCATTGTTCCATCCCTTAAATTTGTAATAGGTATCCAAAAGCTCTTTTTCAAGTTCAGGAAACCTTTTCTTCCAGTGATCCTCGGGCGGTCGTTCATCTTTTCGCCGCATGCCCCTTCGTATATTAATGGCCCGAACCAGGGTCCGGTAGCGCTTGGCTGCCTGGGACAATTTCTCCTCATCCATCTCGATCCCGGCCCCTGCCGAAATAAACTTCGGGTAATTGTGGATATGATAGGGCGGTTTTAAAGGGAAGGAAGAAAGCCCTGCACACTGGCCGAGGGCATCATCAATGTAGTGCATCCGTTCCTGCCAGTCAACGATATCACAACACATGTCAACGGTCGGATAAAAGGGCATTGAATTTTCTCCCCGGGGTTCCCAGTCCAGAAAATACTGCTTGAATTTTTCATCGGGCACATGGAACCAGTCTTTTACAAATGCTTCCCTGTGCTCCCGCTTGGGATAGGGAGCCTGGGGGAATTGTCCTTCAATCTGGGTGATGTTCATCTTCTCACCGGTGCAATACATGAGAAAATAAATGGGATTGAGCATGGACAATTTCAGGGGCAGCTGCTCGTGCTTCTTGATATTGTTATGGGCATAGGCCTGGGCACCCTTGCCAATTTTTTTGGCTGCCCAGTAGGTCCCTTCTGCCAGCACATCCCCGATACCTTCCCGATTCACAATCATGTCCAGCAGATAATAAAACCGGCCTTCATTGTCTTCGGGCATCCCGGGAAAATCATCGGGTGAAAGAATTTTGGCTTCAAGCAATTCAAGGGCAAAGGCCATTACCTGGGGGGCGGAGAATCCGTCCAATCCATATTCCGTTGCTTTCTGGGCAATTCTGAGCCCAAAATCCAGGTCTGAAAAAGCACCCATGGTATAGGTCAGTTTTGTAAAGCATTTCATCATGTAGGTGGGCAGGCCCGGCATGGAAATGGTTGCCCCGCATGTCATGGGGCAATTGTAACAGGAGATCAGCCGGGTCCTTGCCTTTTCCATTGTCACCAGCCAGTTTCTTGCAACCTCTTCGGTCCAGAAATCTTTTCTCCTTACCCTGGAATTTCCCCAATTAAAATTTTCAGTATGCCATTTTTCATCATGGACTTTCATCTTCTGGGGAGATCCCAGGCCTGCCAGTATGGGCATGACGCCCGGAATCGGGTTCTCATTGCGAAATTGTATATATTCCATGACCTCATTGCAAAGTTCCATATATTCCAGAGGTTTGGCAATATTGACATCCTTTGTACCGCGAACAACAATGGCCTTGACCCCTTTGTCCCCCATGACGGCTCCGATGCCGCCCCGGGAGGCAGAGGACCTGCCCTGTTCGATGGACGCATAAAAAACCCTGTTTTCACCGGCCTTGCCAATGGCAGCCACCTGGGCTTTGGGTTCTTTTAACTCTTTTCGAATCGCTTCAGCGGTTTCAAGGGAGCCTTTCCCCTTTAAATGGGAGGCATCCCGTAATTCCACCTTGTCGTTGTGGATCCATATATAGACAAGATTTGGGGACTTTCCCCGGAGGACCACCTTGTCAAGCCCTGCATACTTGAGTTCCGGTGCAAAAAAACCGCCCATCATGGAAAATGCCATCAGCTGGGTCTGGGGAGAGATGGTGGTCACAATGGTGCGATTACAGCCGACAGCCGGTGTGCCGCACAAAAGACCGGCACTGAAAATTAACAGGTTCTCGGGAGAAAAGGCACCCACTTCAGGGGGAACCCTGTCCCATAATATCTTTGCGTTTGTCCCCAACCCCCCCAGGTAAAGCTCGGTCTCCCTTGGATCCGTTGCAACTTTCTCAATATTTCCCCGGGTTAAATCAATTTCCAGGTTAAACCCTGTCTCTGCATACCTCATTTTTTTCCCCTTCTATATGCCTTTAATACCGAATCACAAAACGACCCTTGGCGATACAAAAATATCCATGCTCCACGGTACAATGTGATTATATATAAGCTACATAATAACTACGTGTCAAGAAAAAAGGATTAAAAAGAATCCAATGCGCCGCGCCGGCCAGGCATAGCAACCGGGATCATGCCGGCAGGTAAAACCGGCCAACACCGGCTGAAAAAAAAATTTATGGTTCAGCACCCAAAAACAAGGGCCTGAACCATAAATACGCCAACCTATATATCCATTATTCCAATAATCCTACTCTTGGGGTTTGCCCATGACGCTGGCAAACATCTCATCATCCCACATTTGTGAATCCGCCACATTCTGGCGGAATTTAATGAAATCAATGGTGTCCTGACCCGTAATTTTCTTGGTATTAAAGGCGCCAAAGCCCAGGAAGGCTTCTCCGCCCATGTTGGCTGCCAGCCAATGCCGGTGGTCATTTTTCATGGTATCCCAGAAAAATTTCTTTTTCTGACGGATGCCGTCAATGGATTTGATCAGACAGCCGGGGAAGAGATTTGCAAATTTCCAGATCACATTGTTGACCTCTTTGTCCAGCAATTCAAAATCCGCATTGGCCTGGTGTTGTTTTATAAGGGCACGGCCGTCCTGGAGGGCCTGTCCGGATTTATATTCACCGTAAACAATCTCGCCGTCCTGGACATAGGTGTCTGTGATGATGGTGGGATTTCTCACCCATTCACCGTCTATTTTAAGAACCGGGACCACCTTGGAAATCATGCCCTTTGCCTTCATCTTATAAGAAGACCACATTTCACAGGAGACACAGTTCCACATGGCATCTTCTGCGGTCAGGAACCAGGGAAGGAAATCCGAAGAACCGCCGGCAGGGGCGGACCCGTGTTTGGGTCCTGCCTGGCCGAAAATGGCAAGGTCTGAAGAAACCGCTATATCACAGGCAAGCCCTATTTCCTGTCCTCCGGCCACCCGCATGCCGTTCACCCGGCAGATAACCGGTTTTTTACAGGCAAGAATGGAATCCACCATATGGTTGAAAAGCTCCATGTACTGGCCATACTCATCACATCTTTTTGAATAGAATTCCGAATACTCTTTGGTGTTTCCGCCGGTACAGAATGCATAGGGACCTGTGCCTGTAAAGACAACTGCCACAACACTTCTGTCCAGGGACGCATTTTCAAAACCGGCAATCACGCCCTTTACCATGTCCGTGGTATAGGAGTTGAATTGTCTGGGGTTGTTCAGGGTGATCCAGGCAACAAACAATTTTTCAGTCACCTTGCCGTTTGGATCTGTCAGCGGCTTTTTTTCATACATCACACAGGGTGCTTCTGTTCCCCAATGGGGGTTTCTATGCAAGGAATGATCCTTAACTTCGTTTTCTCTTGGCATCCATTCAAGACTCATCTTCGCTCTCCTTATACTATTTAAACTCCTATTGTTTTACCAATGGGTCAGACAGTTTTGCGCTCAATCAATATCTTGTTATCCGATATAGCCACCGTCCACACCCAGAACCTGACCGGTAATATAGCTTGCATCATCCGAGGCAAGGAATACAAAGGCGGGAGCAATTTCTTCGGGTTCCGCAAAACGGCCCAGCTGAATTCTACCCTCATAAATTTTACGAAGTTTTTCATCGGTCTGAAGTTTGCCTGTCATTTCCGTTTTTGTAATACCGGGGCAGATGACGTTTACATTGATATTGTATCTGCCCAACTCCCGGGAGGCTGATTTTGTGAACCCGATGATCCCGGCCTTTGCAGAGGCATAGTTGATCTGGCCGATGGTGCCGAAAATACCGGCAGTTGAAATCACATTAATGATCTTGCCGTAATTTTTCTCTTTCATATAGCGGCCGGCTGCCTGTGTGGTATTAAAGGCCGCCTTCAAATGGATATCAATGATAGAATCCCAGTCTTCTTCAGTCATTTTAAGCAGCATGGAGGGTTTGGAAACACCGGCATTGTTGACGACAATATCAACGCCGCCAAGCTGTTTCACACATTCATCCACCATGTTCTGGGCACTTGCATAATTTGCAACATCGGCTGCAATTGCAACAGCTTTGCGGCCAAGGGCTTCAATCTCGGCACAGGTTTCTTTGGCCGCAGCATCGTTGGAATGGTAGTTTACCAGAACATCTGCCCCCTCTTTTGCATACATCAGGGCAATGGCTTTTCCGATTCCCCGGCTCCCGCCGGTAACTATGGCTTTTTTTCCTTCTAATTTCATGGGTCATCTCCTTATCTATACGTGTATTAAAAAAGTGTATTAAAAATCAGGTACAAGTACGATTCTCTGATCCGGCGACTGCTTGTGGGCTTCATCAAAGCTTTCTTTAATGGTGCCCATGGGTCTGGTCTGGACAAATTCTTCAAAATTGATCTTTTTGCTGGTAATCATGCCCAGAACCGATGGATAGTATTCCGGCAGACATCCCCAGGTCCCGATCAGTTCGGCATCAAAGGCCATGAGCCTTGAAATGGAATATTCAACCTTGTGGGGACCAAATCCCACCACCACCATTTTCCCGGTAAAGCTCAACAATGCAAGACCCAGTTCCTGGCCGGGTTTGGTTCCTGAAACTTCAAAAATCTTCCAGCCGGTGGAAGCAAGTCCCTTTTCTTTTCTGTAGGCTTTGAGTTCTCCTGAAATTTCCTTGGGGGTTTTGCCCATGGAATTGACAGAAAAGTCGGCCCCGTTTTTCAACATGGTATCCAGGCGATCCTGGTTGATATCAATGGCAACCACAGAATTGGCTCCCAGGGCTTTGAGAATCTGAACCATGTATTGCCCCACCCCGCCGACGCCAATGACAATGGTGTTATCCCCCACCTGAATATCCGCCCGTTTTGCCGCCTGGAAAGGGGTTGTTGCTGCATCGGCCACAACCGCTAATTTTTCCAGGGGGATATCCCCTCTATTCTTTACCTCACACAGATCAATGGCTGGAACCGGGATATGACTGGAAAATCCCCCATAAATTCCCATGCTGTTCCCCGGCATTTTCTGATCAAGGCAGCGGTTTCCCCTGCCGGTTTTACACAAATGACATTTCCTGCACGGCATAACCGCTGGAATGATCACCTCTTTTCCCATCCAGGATTCAACATCGCCGGCGGCTGCCACAATCGTTCCGGAAATTTCATGGCCCAGTGTCAGGGGAGGCTTGTTCACCGTGGGCACACCATAATAGAAGTATCCAAGGTCTGTGTGACAGATACCGCATCCGGCAACTTTCACCAAAACATCTCCGGGTTTGAGCTCGGGAACATCTATCTGGGTTTTTTCCAACCGACCAGGGGTGACAACACCTGTTTCCCTGTCTTTGCTAAAGGGCGTTACCATTTGCCAGGTCCATATTTTATCAGGTACTTGTGTCATTTTTTTCTCCTTTCCATTCTCTTTCCTTAATTTATTTTACAGCCCAGACCTTCCATAAAGATATCCATACGTTTTCGGGTAGCTGCTTGATCAAACTCATTCTCATCGCCCATATTCCCTTCGTAGGCCACAACCCGATGACCGCGTTCAATGAGGCCCAGACGGGTTTCGGCAATCCCCATACAAAGCCCCCGGCATCCCCGGTTATAATGAAGAACAATACCGTCTGTATCCCATCGCCGGGCAATGGCATCCATCATTTTGGTTTTGTTGTCCGGGTGGTAAAAATTCTGATACATGGGTTTGGACAAATGCCAGTCGGCCAGCAGGGTGCAGCATTCTTCCCGGGTCCTGGGTTTGCTGTCCGGCAAGGGTCTTGGAAGAAGATCATGGGTTTGCGCATCATAAAGCCACATTCCTTCAAGGCCAAATGTATAGAGAGATCCGATGGAAACAACACCCTGTTCTGCCATGTGTCTGTAGATGTCGGAAAATCCCCAGGGGGACCCGATATCCGACATCACCCTGAACCGTTCATTGTGAACGGCTGCAATGCCTCTGTCCACCCGGTCTTTTACTTCGTCATAGAGTTCATCATAAAAATCGGCAAACTCGGAATTTGATTTTTGCAATGTTCCGAATACATAAAAGGAATAGAGGGATTTTTCATCCAGAGGTGCGGGCTTTGCGCGGTTGAGCATGCAGATCTGTGCCCACTTGTGGGTGGAGCGTAGATCATTCCAGGCGGCATTGATAAAGCGTTCATCATCAAATTCCCTTCCCGTTGTTGTCTTAAGCCACTCAATTCCGTCAAGCAGCTGATCGGCCACATATTTTATTCTGTGGGGATACATCTTGGGCTCAAAGGGGGGATAGGCGCCCACACCGACATCTACCACAAAAATGGGCACCTCTCCTTTCATCTGGGCTGCATTTTGATACCATTTTGCATGGGAACAACAGATATGCTGACTCCATCCAAAATCAGGCTTGACAAATTTCCCGCCAAAGGCGGACTCGTCTGCCAGGAGGGATCCCCAGTAATTTCTCATATGGGCGCATAGATCCCGGGAGAACCCAAAGTTCCGGGCCGCCTCCAGAAATTTTTTTGACAGGGGTCTGTCAAAGGCACAGGCAGCACCATAGGATTCTCCGGAAATACAAAAGACATCATCCCCCAGCCCCGAAGGGACCGCGTCAAATGCCCAGGCACTTCCCATCCATCGAAGTCCGCCTTTTTCCCCGGCCAAGGCATAATTCTGATAGAACCTATTGCGCAGTTCCTTTGCCTTTTTCCAGCATTTAAGCGGCTCTGTAGGGTATTTTCCCATTTTATTCCCAAGGTTCCGCTTGGAACCCAGACGACTCCTTAATCAAAAAAATCATATTCTGTTTCCAGGGTTTCAAGAAATTCCTCCACACGGATTGAGAACGCCCCCACCGGCGTAACCACATCAAATTCGAGGAAACAGGTGGGGATACCGGCTTCTTCAAGTGCTTTTTTGACAAATGGCATATCCGCTTCATGGGGATCACAAAATTTTTGCCGGATCACAAGGGCACCATCACACTTAAACTCCCTGGCAAATTCGACAATCTTGTCCATCCGTCTTCTTTTGGGCCAGTCTTTGGACGGACAGGGTGTCCTGGCACAATATCTTTCTGCAATGGCGGTTAAGGGATCCCGGGTGCCTTCTTGTGTCTCATCCCAGAAATACCGGGTGGTGGCGCAATGTTCTTCCACAACAATGGTGGCCCCCACGGCTCCTGTCTCCCCCAAATTCTCTACCATCTCGATAAAAGCCATGTCATCATTTTCACTGCCCACAAGCAGCAGTCTTTTCCCGGTATCCCTTTCAAAGACGCCTGTTTCAAGGGGCCTTGCTTCAAGTTCTGCAATGGCTTGCTTTGCCGCCGGCAGCCATTCCCGGGCATCGGTAAAGAAAGCGGAACAGATCATGACCATGCTCTGGGCACCGGTTATGGGCGGATTCTCCTGTTTTCTGAATGCATAGATCTGTTTCATGGTCTGCCGGACCTCATTCATAATACAGATTCCCCTTTCAAGGTCGGCATCGGTAATCGTCCTGCCGGTCAGCAGCTCAAGCTTTTTGATCAGCAGCCCATACTCTTGTTTGAGAAATGGAATTGCCCTTGGGCTCTGGACATGGTTTGGCATGGGCAGATAATGGCTCCAACCCGGGTTTTGGTGGATCTCCCAGGAGGTAAAGGCCTGCTGCAAATGAAGACAGGACTGGCCAAAGGTAATGCCGTCCAGATAATCGTATTTTCCCGAAAGTCCCTGGGCAAGAATATCACGGCAAAGAGGACAGAACATCGGGGAAATATGAGATTCCGTTAGATCTTCAAGTTCATGGGATCCCAGAATTCTTACCGGCAGAACCTCAAATGCGTAATAAATTTCTTCCGGGGTATAGGTACAAAAATACCCCACTATTTTTTGATTGGTTCTTTTTTTCCAGTTTTTCTGGTATTCGTGCCTGCCCGCATACCATTCTTGAAATTGCGATAGTGCCATACCCCCCTCATCCCATCCTTTGCCCTAGCATTTCACCACTTTTACTTTGGTCCCGATCCATTCAGGCGGCAGGTAAACCCGGCCGCTGTTACCGCTGGATTTGACTGTTTTTTCGATCAATTCTTCACCATAGATTTCAAACTTCACCTTGCTGGGCGGATCACGCTCTTCAACCCTATCTCTTTTTTCATCATCTCTTTTTTCATCCTCACCGGCCATGATGTTCAGACTCCTGTTTACAAAATAGCTATCCAGAGGTACATTCCAGCTATTACTTGGATATTTTATAGT
>VMSR01000050.1 GCA_013792075.1 Desulfobacula sp. | reverse complement strand
GTCTCTATTGGTAATATACCAGTTGAGTACATTGCAACGGGTATAAGGCTGGTTATTAAAAAGCTAGATGCGATTGCTCTGTATTATCCGAAAAATCCTTTGGCAGACCGGTGAACATGGTCCCCGATGCGGGTGATCCTCTCTGTTTCTTCCGGGGAAAGCACGCCTTTTTCCAGGGCGGTTAATGCAGCTTGCATCTGGTCCATGTCCCTGGGGCCGCACAGGCAGACGTTGACCCGGGGGTCGGACAGGGAAAACCGATAGCAGTCCCGGGCGTTCAGGGGGCTTTCCCCCGGCGGCATGTGTTTTGCCTGGAGAAGATGACCCCACCGGGTGGCGGTATAGGTGACAAGGCCCGGGGAGTCTTTGGTTTCAAAGAGGGGAAAACAATCGTTCTCAGCCCCCCTGTGGGCCGGGTTATACCGGATGTGGAAGAGGTCAAACATGTCTTTTTGGGCCAGCTCCGGGAAAAGGGACCTGTTATGGCCGGACAGGCCGATGAACCGGCAAAGTCCCTGCGCTTTCATCCCAAGGGCAAAGTCCATGAGCCTGTTGGACGGGGGGCTGTTGTGCCACCCGAGCATGAGAATATCGGCATGGTCAATTCCCATGCCGGCAAGGCTTTGTTTAAACCAGATTTCCGTACAGAACCCGAACCTGGCATAGGTCTGGATGCTGACGACCATTTGGTCCCTGTGCCCTTTGGCGGCCAGGTGTTTAATGGCCTGTTTCATTCCGGACCGCTTTCTGCCGGAGCCGGAATAAAAATAATTGCACCCTTTTTCAAAGGCGGCTTCAAAGGCTGCGGCAGGGGCGCCATAGCTGCCGGCAAGCCCCAGGCGGCCGACTTTCAGTCCGGTTTTTCCCAGAATTGACCGTTTAAACCCATTTTCCATGGAAAATTCTCCTTTTGATTGCGCTGGTGCTAAAGTGTTTCATCGTATCCCAGGGACAGTCCCACCCCCACTTCCCTGATATTGCATACCCGGGACAGGGCAATCTTTGACCCAAGGTCGGTGCAGTGGCAGGCATGAACCGCAGTGGGAGCAAGCGTTTTAAAATAGTCAAGGGTGCCGTCCAGCTGATCTTTTGACGGGTCCAGCAGGTGAAATCCGCCGATAATATCCGCCACCCGGCTTTCGTTACAAACCGTTTGAGCGTAGGCAATGGTATTGCAGATTCCGGCATGGGCGCACCCTGTGATAATTACCAGGCCATTTTGGGATTTGTAGACCAGGGCTGAATCCTCCATGACCGTGTCCGGTTCGCTTTGCCCCTGTTTTATGCCAAAGGTCTTCCGGCCTTCAAAGGGGGTTTTTCGGGGGATTTCTCCCAGGAAGGTCAGCCTTTCTCCAAGTTGCACCGGGGTTTTGCTCAATCTAAGGTCCAGGTGCCGGGCCATTTTTTCTTTGGACAAAAGTGCACCGAATTCAGGAATAGGGTCCATACCGGCACTGGTGAAACCATCCGGATGGGCCACCAGGGCAGGGCGTTTGTACGGCCGGTTCTCAATTGCCAGTTCGGTCAGATACCGGACAAAGGGTTCAAGCCCCCAGGTATGGTCCAAATGGCTGTGGGAAAGCACCAGGAAATCAAGCCTGGAAAGGTCTTTGCCCATTTTTGCGGCGTTGCTTAAAAACAGATCCGAATACCCGGTATCAAAGACAATTTTTGTATCATGATCTTCAATGAGCAGGGAAAGGCCGGGTTCTGCCCTGAAATACCGGTCAATCAGGGTATTGTTGTCCACTAGTACCGTCAGTTTCATTTTGGTTTTCCTTAAACTATCGGCCATTTGGGATCATTGGGCATCCCTGACCATAATGGTATAGGCTGCGCCCGTAACCGGTTCATGAACGGTTTTGGCCGCATAAAATCCCAGGTGCTTATAAAACCCGAAATTTTTCGGGGTAAAGGTTTCAAGATAGGTGGAAATCCCCCTTTCATCCAAGCGTTGAAGAACCGGCAAAACAAGCTCTTTTCCCAGCCCCCTTCCCTGGAGATCCGGCAAGACTCCCAGAATGGACAAATACCAGGCGGTATCTGATACCACGCCCTTGGCGTTATCTGACATGAGCCCCACAATTTGACAATAGGTGTCAAGGCTTTTTTGGCCCAGGTGATCTTTTAAAAACCGCTTTTTTTCTTTGGCGATTGTCTTGGCAAGGTGGGTATCCATCGGTTTTAACCAGAGGGAAGCCCCGTGGTTTTGATTGTTTGCCAGGCACAATTTACCGTGGGCAAGGGCCTCTTTCATGGAATAGTCCATGTATTTGAGCATGGCCTGCCTGGCAATTCCAGCATCCGGGGAGGCGTGGTTTTCCAGGATGATATAAAAGGGGTCTTCTGTCAGTGCCGCATACAAGGCCCGGGCAATTTCTTTGTTCATGAAAGGATAGGTCATATTTAACATCAGGCTTTCGTTATTGCATCTTCTTCTGAATGGCTCAGTTGTGTCATGGTCTGGTTTTACGCAAAACAGGGCTGTTGTAAATGTGGATCTATGTGCTGGGTTCGCTTTTCTCCAGGAAAAGATGGACATCCTGCTGGGGAAAGGGAATACGGATGCCTTCCTTGTCAAAGGTCAGTTTTATCTTTTCCGTCAGATCAAAATAGACGTTCCAATAATCGTCGGTTTTTACCCAGGGCCGGACCACAAAGTTCACGCTGGAGTCGGCAAGGGCACTCACGGCAATGGTCGGAGCAGGTGTTTCAAGTACCCGGTCATCTGCCTTTACAATACGGTCCAGCACCCGTTTGGCCAGGGCAATATCATCCCCATATCCGATGCCGATCGTAAGATCCACCCGCCGGGTATCGTTGGCCGTGACATTGGTGATCACTCCATTGGTGATGTTGGCATTGGGAACGATCACCCGCTGGTTGTCCGGGGTGTTCAGGGTGGTGTTGAAAAGATCGATACGCATGACCTTGCCCGAGACCCCGCCGGCCGGGACATAATCCCCCACCCGGAAGGGCCGGAATAAAATCAGCATCACTCCCGAGGAAAAATTGGACAAGGAGTCCTTCAGGGCAAGGCCGATGGCAAGACCGGCCGCACCCACAATGGCAATAAAGGAGGCTGTGTTGATCCCCAGTTGACCGGCTGCTGCAATCAGAACACCCACCAGCAGGGTGTAGTAAACAATGTTTTCCAGAAAACGGGTCAGGGTGATGTCCACCTTGTTTTTTTCCAGCAGATTTATAAACAGGCGGGTGAGCTTTTGTGCCACCCATTTCCCAATGATAAAGATCAGGACGGCAGTAATAATTTTCATTGAATAGGTGGTCAGCCAGAGGACGACGAGGTCCATTATTTTTTCAATATTTATGGCGGCGAGATTCATTTTGTACTCCTTATTGTATTGTTTCCGGTATCCATTGTTTTATCCGAAAAAGCCTTTTTCTGCCAGCGTTGGGAAAATTTTTTTCATTGATGAATTTCCCATTGGCCAATTGTTCATGTATTGACCGGGTTACCTGGTGAGCAACGCTTTCTTGAAGAATACCTTTGGATCATCCTTTTTAAAGCTGAAGGCCGCTCTTCAGCGGGTGCGGCTTTTTAGGTTCCGTTGCAAGATCATTACAATTTTTTCTTCTCAAACAAGAAAAATAAAGAGATTATCCCCACCCAAAATATCGGAAGGATTGCCCACTGAGAAATGCCCAGTGTTTCCGGCATTCCGATTTTTCCGAAATCTTTCCACGTTAGAACAGTTGCCTTAAGGAAAGGGTAGAGCTCTGCATAGACTGCTGCTCCCGCCACCATGCCTATTATAGCAAACACTGCATGCCAGCGACCTTCACCCAAAGCGCCCAGTGATGTACCGGGGCAAAAACCCATGATCGCCCATCCGGCGCCGAACAAAGCACCTCCTATCAACACAGCGCCAACGTTCATTGGCTTGTGGCTCAAGGTAATGATCCCAAAATTGGAGAGCAGGAGTATTCCGACCATTCCCACCATAATTGCCGACAGCATGAATTTAAATATTGTCATATCCTTCAACAGCAGTGCTCCAATTTGCTTGTCGAAACGAAGAACACGACCTTTCTGTAGCAGAAAACCAAATAATACACCCGTGACAAGGCCCAACCATTGACCGGTATTCATGACGCCCTCCTTCCATAAACAATACGCGCAACCAAAACACCTACACCAAAAAACATAACCAAAGCCACAAACGAACTTACCGACAATTGCATCATCCCGCTGAGACCATGTCCACTTGGACAGCCATCGGCCAAACGAGCGCCGATCATGGCGATAATTCCACCCACGAACGCACCGACTGCACGCTTTCCGATTGAGGGGCCAAAACGTTCCTTCCACGTGGGAGGAACGCTCTCCAGCCGAAAACTCTTATCCATAGTGGAAGAAATAAAGGCACCCAGGACAATCCCGATAACCAGCATGAACTGCCAGTCAACACGAACCTTTGTTTTGGTGAAATACGCGTTTGAAACCACATGATCCGCAGCAATTGTCTGCTCTAAAATACCGGCGGCACGAACGAAGGTAGTAGACGCGCCTAAGTAGCTTGTTTTACCAAGCAATTGTGTGGTAGCAAGGACTGAAGCGATAGCCAAGAGACCCAAGAGGGCTCCTGCGAGGTAAGGGCTCCAACCGCCATCCTCTGTTTTCCATTTCATTTTTATGCTCCTTTTTTAATTTGCAGTATTTAACGTGACCTTAACAAGCCGGGCGTCCTTTTATTGCACGGTCTTCGTTAAAGGGTTGGTTATGTGCGAATAGGTTAAGCAGGTATAGTAAGGGGTTCTATTTTTGAAAGATCAATATTTTGTTTGGCTTGCCAAAGGTCATAGTTGTTTTGCATCAGAAGCCAGCTTTCAGGGCTGCGGCCTAAACAAATAGATAGACGAAGAGCCATTTCCGGACTAATCGAACTCTGGCCTTTTATAAGTCGAGAAAAGGTCGAAGGCGAAACTTTAAGGTGCAAAGCAACACTTCTGGGTGTTACGCCAAGTGGTTCCAGATAAACATCTTTGATAAATTCCCCAGGATGGGGTGGGTTATACATAGCCATTAGTGATAATCCTCATAATCTACAATGAAGGCGTTACCATCCTTAAATTCAAAAACGATACGCCAGTTTTTATTAACGTCAATCGCCCAAAGTCCATGGCGATCACCTTTTAAACTATGAAGCCGCCAACCTGGGGTATTCATATCTTCTATGCAAGTTGCGGTATCGAGGGCAAGTAGCCGAATCCTTAATTTTTGTCTGTGTCCAGCTTGAATGCCTGCTAAATTACCAGTTTCAAAAAACTTACATAGCCCTTTGTGCTTAAAAGATTTTATCATATCTGTATTGTATAGCATAGTGCGCAATGCGCAACACTATTTTTAATGAAGGGCTTTTTTGCGGAAGCCAGGATGTCTATCATTGAAAAAAGCCCTCCTGGTTTGAGAAATCCTTATTTTCGGCGGCAAAAAAAATCAAGATAAAACCAGGCCCCGATAAAACTGCCCAGTATATCTGCAGCAACGTCCAGCATGGACGCCTCCCTGGAAGGGACAAACGCCTGGTGGATTTCGTCGGAAAGTCCGTAGAGACTGGCAAATAAGATGGCCAGAATCCTGAGTTTTGTGGGGCTTAAAAAGGACCGTTCCTTTTTCAGATTCCGGGCGATCAGAAAGGCCAGAAAGGCGTAAGCCATGAGGTGCTTGATCTTGTCGTCATGGGGAAACAATGGCGGGGAATCCATAAAATCAAAAGAGGACTGCCAGAAAATAAACAGGCAAAGGGCGAACCAGGGCAGCCGGTAATACAGCACAAGGTTTAAGGCGGAAGCGGGGGCGCTTGCACCCCCGCCGGAAGGTTGATGGTCAGGAGGAATTCGTTTAGAAGATGGCTTCATCCAAGGTTCTTTCCTTGATGTGGTGGAGAACCTGTTCCACAAAAGCGTCCATGGAAATTCCCATTTTCACCTTTCCGTCCAGGGTTCGCACCGACAGGGTGTTCGTCTCTTTTTCCTTGTCCCCGATGGTGATGATCAAGGGGATGTAATTGACCTGGGCTTCCCGGATTTTCTTTTTCAGGGTTTCGTTTCGCTTGTCCACCTCACACCGGATTCTATGGGCTTCCAGACTTTTTTTGATCTGGTCCGCATAATCGGACAGCTCCTGGTTAATGGGCAGCAAAATTACCTGGACCGGCGTCAGCCACAGGGGGAAGCGGCCTGCAAAATGTTCTACCAAAATGCCGAAGAACCGTTCCATGGATCCGTAAATAACCCTGTGAATCATGATGGGCCGGTGTTTTTCATTGTCCTGGCCCTTGTAGCTCAGGTCAAAGCGTTCGGGCAGGGCCATGTCCAGCTGGACCGTTCCGCATTGCCAGGTTCTGCCCAGGGCATCCTTGATATGAATATCGATTTTTGGGCCGTAAAAGGCGCCGTCTCCTTCATTGATGACATAGTCCTGGCCGTAGTCGGCCAGGGCGGCCTTCAGACCGTTGGTGGCCTCTTCCCACTGGCTGTCTGCGCCAATGGATTTTTTGGGCCTGGTGGACAATTCCAGATGAAATGTCAGGCCGAACCGTTTGTAGATCCTTTCTGCAAGCTTCAGAACGCCCAGTACTTCCTCTCCGATCTGGTCCGGGGTCATGAAAATATGGGCATCATCCTGGTGGAATGCCCGGACCCGGAACAGCCCCGACAGGGCACCGGACAATTCATGGCGGTGTACCAGGCCCACTTCACCGGCTCTAAGGGGAAGGTCCCTGTAAGAATAGGCCTTTGTTTTATAAAGAATCATGCCCCCGGGGCAGTTCATGGGCTTGATGGCATATTCCTCCTCATCAATGACCGAGGTGTACATGTTTTCCCGGTAATTTTCCCAGTGGCCGCTCTGTTCCCAGAGTTTGCGGTTGAGCATGACAGGCGTCTTGGTTTCCACATACCCGGCCGATTTGTGTTCATCCCGCCAATAGTCCAGAAGGCTGTTCCACATGTCCATGCCCTTGGCGTGGAAAAAGGGCATTCCGGCGGCTTCGTCATGGAAGGAAAAAAGATCCAGGCGGGTCCCCAGTTTCCTGTGGTCCCTTTTTTTGGCTTCCTCGATCAGATGAACATATTGGTTGAGTTGTTTTTTATCGAAAAAGGAGATGCCGTAGAGTCGCTGGAGCTGTTCCCTTGCCTGGTCCGCCCGCCAATAGGCGCCGGAAATTTTTAAAAGCTTGAATCCCTTGATCATGCCGGTATGGGGGATATGGGGTCCCCGGCACAAATCTATGAAGTTGCCGTTCCGGTACAGGGATATCTCCTGGTCCACAAGTTCATTGATCAGTTCCAGCTTAAAGGGGTTGTCCTTAAAAATTGTCAAGGCCTCGTCTTTGGACACCACCTGGCGCGTGAAGGTGTTTTTGGCAGTGACAATGTTTTTCATTTCCGTTTCAATGGCACCCAGGGCTTCTTCCGAGATGGGGGGCATGTCGATATCATAGTAGAATCCGTCTTCCACCACAGGACCGATGGTCAGGCGGGCATCGGGGTAAAGTTTGAGCACGGCCTCGGCCATCACATGGGCGGACGAGTGGCGCAGGATTTCAAGCCCTGCAGCATCATTTGTGGTAATAAAGCTGACCGATGCATCTTCTGAGATGGGCAGGCTAAGGTCCAGGAGGCGGTCTTTTATTTTTACGGCCACACAATTTCTGGCAAATCCCTCGGAAATGCTCTGGGCAATCTGCATTCCCGTGGGTGTATCATCAAACTGCTTTATGGCATTATCTGGAAATGTTATGGTAATCATCTTATTTTCCATTGTATTTAATTGGTTTTAAATATAAAAATAAGAATTTTAGAAGAAGTGATGTAAACAATCAAGGGAAAAGATGCTGAATTTTAAGTTTATTGAGTCAGATGGGGAATTGGAGACAGTCTGTAAGGGTCTTGCAAGGGAAAAAATAATCGGCGTGGACCTGGAGGCCGACTCCATGCATTGTTTTAAGGAAAAAGTCTGTCTGATACAGATTGCAGGTTCGGACCAGGCCTTTTTGGTGGATCCTTTTTTGATCAACGATTTTTCCCCCTTTATCCGTTTGCTTGAAAATCAGGATATTGTGAAGATCTTCCACGGGGCGGATTTTGATGTCCGAAGCCTGGATCGGGAAATGGGGGTTCGCATAGAGAACCTCTTTGACACGGAGATCGCCTGCCGGTTTTTGAATGTCCGGGAGCGGGGTTTGGGTGCCCTGTTAAAAGAGCATTTCAATGTGTATGTGGACAAAAAATTTCAAAAAGTAGACTGGTCCCGCCGTCCTTTGAAAGAGGACATGGTGGCCTATTCCGTCGGGGACGTGGCCCATTTGATTGCCCTGCATGACCGCATAAAAGAGCGTCTGGAGAAGATGAACCGGTTTTCCTGGGCAAAAGAAGAATTTGAGGCCCAGGCCAGCGTAAAATATGAGTCCAACCACCAATTGCCCTTGTTTAAAAAATTCAAGGGTGCCGGAAAGATGGACAATCGGAGCCTGGCGGTGCTGGAAAATTTACTCCAGGTCCGCATGGATATAGCCGAAAAAAAGGATCTGCCCCTGTTTAAAATCATGTCCAGCCAATCGCTCATGATCCTTGCCACCCACCGTCCCAAGGCTGTAGAGACGATGATTTCCATCAAGGCATTGAGCAAAAAACAGGCAGACATGTATGGTCACCTTTGCCAGGAAGCCATCTCGTCTGCCCTGGCCCTGGCCCACGGGGAGCTGCCCTCCTACCCCAAAACCCGGATGCCCAAAAAAAACCCCCAGGTGCTTGAACGAATTGATCTTTTGAAAAAAATGCGGGACAAACTCAGCATCTCCATCGGGATGGAACCGGGTTTTTTGATCAATAACACCCTGATTTCTGCCATTGCATTTGAGAATCCAGGCACCCTGGCCGCCCTCGGGAACATGGAAAATATACGGAACTGGCAGCTGGAAGCCCTGGGGGAAGATATTCTTAAAACCCTCGGACATTGATGCCGACCGGCCGGCATCCTGATTTAAGAAAAAGGAATCACAATGGAACTTAAATTCTCCAAGATGGAAGGCCTTGGCAATGATTTTATCATTTTAGATGACCGGGATGGGCGGATTGAAGTGGCCATGGCCTATCCGGATCTTGCCAGAAAGCTGTGTGACCGGCATTTTGGAATCGGCGGAGACGGCATTATTCTGGTTCGAAAATCAAAAGACCATGATATCCGGTTTGTGATCATCAATTCCGATGGCTCCGAGCCTGAGATGTGCGGAAACGGCATGCGGTGCTTTGCAAAATATCTCTATGAAAATAAGATATTGACCCAAAAGCGCATGCGGGTTGAGACCCTTGCCGGCACCGTTATTCCCGAGGTGGTTGTGGATGACGGGGACCGGGTAATCTCCGTGTGCGTGGACATGGGCGAGCCTGTTCTGTCCTGCGGGGACATCCCCTTTGTCTGTGACCGCAAAACAGCCGTTGAACAGCCTGTTGAGACAAGTGCGGGATGCTTTGCCGTCACCACCGTGTCCATGGGAAATCCCCATGCCGTGATCTTTGTCGAAAACCTTGATGACGTGGATGTGGCCGGCATTGGCCGGGCAGTTGAAACCCATGAACGATTTCCTGAAAAAACCAATGTCGAGTTCATTGAAAAAATCAGCGACACAGAACTTGGGATGAAGGTCTGGGAACGGGGGGCCGGCATTACCCTTGCCTGCGGTACCGGTGCCTGCGCCGCCCTTGTGGCGGCAAACCTCACAAAAAGAACCGGAAACAGGGCGCTTGTCCACCTTGAAGGCGGGGATCTTGAGATTTTCTGGGACAAGGAGGAAACCCATCATATTTTTAAAACAGGTCCCGCCACCCAGGTTTTTGACGGCAGTATCCTTCTCTGATTTTTCACCTGAAATAAATATTGCCCAATAATCGTCTTATGGTATACTTGTTGGCTTAATGTGAAATTAAAATTTACCTGCACAGGAAATTAGGATAAAAGTTATGTGTTTAGCAGTTCCGTCGAAAATTGTCGAAATCAATGATACCGTGGCAATCGTGGATGTGGACGGGGTAACCCGGGAAACCAGTATCCTTTTGTTGGAGGATCCCAAAATAGGGGATTACGTGATTGTCCATGCCGGCTTTGCCATCAGTAAGATGGATGAGGAATCCGCACTCCAGACACTTACGGATATGCGCAATATCCTGGCAGCCGATTCCGGCAAGGCCTAGTATCCGGCATCGGGCATTCATTGGGATATGAAACAATGAAAGATAAGGTCGTGGCAAAAAGGCTCGAAATCAGCGGTGTGGTGCAAGGCGTTGGTTTTCGGCCTTTTTTATTCGGATTGGCCCATACCCATGGACTGACGGGTCAGGTATCCAATACCCCCAAAGGGGTGCTCGCCCTGGTGGAGGGTCCCTGTGACGCCGTGGACAGCTTTGTCAGGGATATCTTAGAAAAACAGCCCCTGCTGTCACAGGTCACAAACATAGACTCAAAAGCGTCCCGGGTTCAGGCCTTTTCTTCCTTTGACATCATTGAAAGCAACCCGGGCAGTGTCCGGAACACCCTTATTTCTCCGGATGTCAGCATCTGTGGGGATTGCCTGGATGAGATGAACAATCCAAATGACCGGCGATTTGAATATCCGTTTATCAATTGCACCAATTGCGGACCCCGGTATACCATTATCCGGGATGTTCCCTATGACCGGCCCCAAACCGCCATGAACACCTTTACCATGTGCCGGGACTGCCAGGACGAATACGACAACCCGTTGGACAGGCGTTTCCACGCCCAGCCCAATGCCTGTCCGGTTTGCGGCCCCAGGGTATTCCTGACAGACAATCAGGGACGCCGCCTGGACACAGACCCGACCGATGCCCTGGCCAGGGCGGCCGTTTTCCTGAAACAGGGGAAAATCCTGGCAGTTAAAGGGCTTGGCGGATTTCACCTGGCCGTTGATGCCGCCAATGAAGCGTCTGTGAAAACACTTCGCCAAAGAAAGAAGCGGCCCCACAAACCCTTTGCATTGATGGCAGCCGGGGCCTCGGTACTTTTTGACCATCTGTGGGTGGACGAAAAAGAAAAAGCACTCTTACATGCCTACCACCGGCCCATTGTTCTTTTAAAAAAAAAGGTTCTTTTGAAAAAAAAAACAGACCGGGAAAGGGCCGGAGGAAATCAATCCGGACTCTCACCTTCCCTGGCCCCCAGTAACACCTGCCTTGGGGTGATGCTGCCCTATGCCCCCCTGCACTATCTGCTCCTTGAAAAAGGACCCGATATTCTGGTGATGACCTCGGGCAACAGGTCGGGGGAACCCCTTTCCATTGACAATGACGATGCCCTGGACGCCTTTGCCCATATTGCCGATTATTTTCTCTTCCATGACCGGGATATTTGCTTCAGGGCAGACGATTCCATTGCAAGGGTCCAGGCAGGGCATCCGCGTTTTATCCGTCGTTCCCGGGGGTATGCCCCCCTGCCAATCGGTTTGAAGCATGCACTGCCCGCAGTTCTTGGCTGCGGTGCCGGCCTCAAGAATACCATCTGCCTGACCCGGGGCAAAGATGCCTTCCTGAGCCCGCACATCGGAGATTTGGACAATCCCAGGGCATACCAGTTTTATACCCAGACCATTGACCACATGAAAAAAATTCTGGGAATTGAGCCCCTCCTGGTGGCCCATGATCTTCATCCAGGATATATGAGCACAACCTTTGCAAGGTCCCTTGAAATCTCCGGCGTAACCTGTATTCCTGTCCAGCACCACCATGCCCATGCCGTTTCCTGCATGGGAGAAAACCATATTGAAGCGCCTGTGATCGCCCTGACCCTGGACGGAACCGGCCTGGGAACCGACGGCCATATCTGGGGCGGGGAAATTTTGGTCTGCGACCATGGCCGGTTTGCACGCAAGGCCCAATTGTCCTATGTTCCCATGCCCGGCGGGGACGCAGCCGTTCTGGAACCCTGGCGCATGGCGGCCTCCCTCTTGTTTATGGCCCATGGCCGATCCTTTTTAGACCTGGATATTCCGTTTATAAAATCTATGGACCCCCAAAAGCTTTCCTTTGTCTGTCAGATGATGGAAAAAAACCTGAACAGTCCATTGACCTCCAGTGCGGGCAGGCTTTTTGACGGCATCTCTTCCCTTTTGGGCATTTGTCACACCATCACCCATGAAAGCCAGGCGGCTATGGAGCTTGAGGCCGCCGTTGACGGCGATGCCGGGAACGGGCAGGCCTATGCCTTTGACCTCATTGAAACCCGGAAGCAAGAACACCCCTATTACCAGATAGACGCCATGCCCTGTGTCCGAAAAATTGTCAGGGATTTAATAGAGAAAAAAAATTTGGGAGAGATCGCCATGGGATTTCACAAAGGCCTGGTCACCGCATTTGTAAAGGCGGCGTCGAAGGTGGGCGGCGACACAGGTATCCGGAAGGCCGTCTTGTCCGGCGGTGTCTTTAACAACAATCTTGTGTTGAACCAAACCATTTCGGAACTTGAGAAAAAGGGCTTTACCGTATACACCCACTCCCTGGTGCCCACGGGGGACGGGGGTATTTGTCTGGGCCAGGTTCTGGCGGCGGCTGCCCAAAATCAACCTCTAGCAGGGGCTTTACCCTAAGGAAGATAGATGAGCTTAAAATACATAGATGAATACAGGGACGCGGATCTGGCACGACTTCTGGTCAGAAAAATCAAGGCGGAAAGCCACAAGGACCTTCGCCTGATGGAGGTTTGCGGTACCCATACCATGTCCATTTTCAAGCATGGGATACGCAGCGTTCTGCCCAAAGGGATCACCCTTTTATCCGGGCCCGGGTGCCCGGTCTGCGTTACGGCCCAGCGGGATATCGATGCGTTTGTGGAATTTGCCAGAAAAAAGAATGTGATTGTCACCACCTTCGGGGATTTGATGAAGGTGCCCGGGTCCGGGTCCAGCCTGGCAAAGGAAAAGGCCCAAGGCGCGGATATCCGGATTGTCTATTCCGTGCTGGACGCCCTTGGGGTTGCCCGGCAAAATCCGGACAGGCAAGTGGTCTTTTGCGCCGTGGGGTTTGAAACCACCATTCCCACAATCGCTGCAACAATTTTGGCGGCCAAAGGGGAAGGGGTGACCAATTTTTTTGTTTATTCGGCCAACAAACTGACACCACCGGCCCTGGCTGCCCTCATGGAGACGGACGGCGTGAAAATTGACGGATTTATTCTGCCAGGACATGTTTCCGTGATCACCGGAACCAATGCCTATAGGGCCACATTTGAGAAATATGATATCCCTTCGGTTATTACCGGTTTTGAACCCATTGATATCCTCAAGGCGGTTCTCATCCTTGTACAACAGAATGAAACAGGGGAAAAGGCCCTGGTAAATGCCTATCCCCGGGCTGTGTCCGATGATGGCAATGCCAAGGCCCGGGCCATCATGAACCAGGTGTTTGAACTGACCGACGCGACCTGGCGGGGAATCGGCACTATTCCGGCCAGCGGTATGGGACTCAAACAAGCGTTTAACGCCTTTGACGCAGCTCAAAAATTTAACATGGACATGCCCGATACGCCTGAACCCGCCGGGTGTGCCTGCGGTCAGATCCTCATGGGGCTTAAAACACCCGAGGCCTGCGTCCTTTACAAGAAAAAGTGTACCCCCATGACGCCGGTGGGGCCTTGCATGGTTTCCAGCGAAGGATCCTGTGCCGCATTTTACAGATATAGTTAATGATTCAAGAATAGGACACACTATGACAGACGATAAAATTTTACTGGACCACGGTTCCGGGGGGAAGATTTCCCATTCAATGTTTTCGGAAATGATCCTGCCCCTGTTTGACAATCCGGAACTGGCCAAACAGGATGACGGCGCAACCCTGAACATTGGGGAAAACAAACTTGCCTTTTCAACGGATTCCTATGTGGTGGACCCCATTTTTTTCCC
>VMSR01000216.1 GCA_013792075.1 Desulfobacula sp. | reverse complement strand
CGGATTTTCGAACCTTTTTTTACCACAAAACCCAAGGACAAGGGAACCGGTCTCGGGCTTGCCATGATTTACGGAATTGTCCAGCAAAACAAGGGCAATATCCAGGTTTATTCAGAACCGGATCAGGGAACCCTGTTTAAAATCTATTGGCCGGCCGCCGCCCAAAAGGCGGTCTCTCCGGAACAAACAGCGCCCCAAATTGAAACCCTGTCCGGAGACGAAAAAATCCTACTGGTGGAAGATGACCGGGAGGTCTGTTATTTTGCCGCCAATGCCCTCATGTCCCTGGGGTATAAAGTCCACAAGGCCTTTAACGGCCGTGAGGCCCTGGAGTGGATCCAGGCAGGACACGAAAAACCGGATCTGGTGATCACCGACCTGATCATGCCGGAACTCAATGGAAAGGAATTTATCCGAAGGGCGGCCGCCCATGTACCCGATATCAGGGTGATCTATGCGTCCGGATACACGGACAACCATATTGTTCACGACGGGTTGCTTGAAGAGGGGGTAAATTTTCTGCAAAAGCCCTATTCACAAAAGACACTTGCCAGAATGGTCAGAAAAATTCTGGGCCCCCCGGCCGGGGACTGATGTGTTTATTTTTGGGCCTTGGCCCGGATCTTTTCTTCAAAACTGAGCAGACCGGCATATTTTATCTCAAGCTGTTGTTTTTCTGCCATCATTTTGTCTTTGGTTCTGCCAAGACGGGCCAGGATCACCTTGTAAAACCCGTTTTTGATGGTGGTGCGGATACCCTCATCCTCCATGGTTTCAATGACAGACATGTCAATGCACAGGCAAACTCCACTGGTCACGGATACCACGGAAGCTGTCCTGGGAATCCCCTCCAGCACACTCATTTCCCCGAATATTTCCCCTGAATTTGAAAAGGAAGCAATGGGCTGGCCATTCTGGATTACGTCAAAGACCCCTTTCACCACCCAAAAGGACCAGCAGTCAAACTCTCCTTCCCGGATAACGACCTCGCCTGCCTTGTATTGACATAGTTTTATGATCCGGTTCTGATAGGCGTCGGTGGTGTTGGCATCCAGGCTCAATATCTTTTTGATATCCGCCGGTACCAAGTCATCGAAAATCATAAACTTTTTTAAAATAGCGATGGTCTTGTCGTTGACCAGATTTGCTTGTAAATTTTTTGCCATGGAATACACCACCCTCATTTTTCTAATACAGATACCAGGGAGAGGGATCTCTCCTTATTTTTTGCTGCCGATATTTTCCAAAAAATGCCGTCGTTTCATCCTGAACAGGGTTTTGTCCTCTTCCACAAGATAGAAAACCCCCTTGTTTTTCTCATCAAAACATTGATAAAGTCCGGTATATTCCGCAATGTGCCCTACATCGCACACCCGTTCCACATCATCATTGAACCTGCGGCAGACCCCTGCCCAATCTTCTTGTTTGGCGCCTGCCTTGACCTTGATTTCCTGTGGATCTTTTTGAAATTGTGCCTGGATCGATTTCATGCTTCGCCTCCAGATATAAGTGGTTTATTTCCCCTGGGGGATCATATAAATAACCCCCAATCTTGTCCATATAAAAAAGCAAGTCCCTCTATTTAAATGCCTTTTCAATTTCCCGGTCCAGTTCCTCGCCGGCATTTCTAGCGGTAAAGGCCTGCCAACTGGCCTCTTGGCTTTTATAGGAAGAAATGACCTGGTTCCGGACAGATTGCTTGACCGCAGCGGTCTCCATAAAAACAAGGACATAAAGCTCCGAACCCGGGGATATCCACACATCCCTTTGACAGGAACCGCTCAAGGTCTCATGGCTCACCTGGCGGCTCACCTGTTTCCCCAGACGGTCCACCATCTGGTCGTCTTCAAGTCCCGCCTGAACAACAAAATTGTTCACAAGGGACTCCACCTTAACGGACAATTGCCGGGCCAGTTCATTCCGGCCCTGGGCCAGGGCTTCGGTTTTTGCAAACTGCATGCCGGATTTGCCTATTTTTGCCGATCCGACCGCTGAAAAGACGCCCGGTTCATGACCAATCAGCACCCACTCGGGTGCTTTTTTATACTCTTTTTCCAGCATCGGGTTGTCCATGTGTTTGTTGCTGCAGGCTATGGTGGAAAGGCAACAGGCCACCACCAGGAAGATGATAAAATTTCGTATCATTGAACATGCTCCTTTGTATAAGTTTCACCCAATCCCAATGCCTGGACAAGTCCATGGGAAATTTGTTGGGACATCTGGAGAACTGCTTTGTGTTTAGCTTCATTGTGATCCAAATGGCCTTTCCGGACAGCCTGGTTAATTTCGGCAAACAGCGCATGGGAAGCGGTATCCACCACCTGAATATTTCCTGTGGCCCTTACAAAAACAGCCCGGGAATTGTCCAGGTTTATGGGCGTGACAACAACCTGACCCGTGACCCAGGCATCTGCCTTGTCCCTGTCGGGGGTAATCAGAATCCCATTCCGGGTGAGGGTTTGGGACAAAACCGTTCCCACCATCTGTCCGTATTCCCCGGGGATATCAATATAAAATTGCAGATTGGATCGGATGGCGGCCAATTGGGACATCATTTTGCCCAGATCCAATTCAGATTCCGACATGACCGGGTACTTTACCACCATGAGCCGGCTTTCTATGGCATGACGCTCAAGGGACAGGTCCAAAATTTGGTTCAGGGCAACCATTTTCCCAAGCTTTCCCGGCGTCGTCTCAAGGGTGGAAATTTCCGCCCCGATACGGTGGTCAAGAATTTCCAGGTCACGGGTCCACTTTCTGCCCGCATCCTTCCGGTCCAGAACCGCCAGGGCATGAAAGGTTCCCAGCGCCTCGTCCTGCCATACCTTTCCAATTTTAGCCCCCTCAAGGCGGACCGAAGAAACAATCTGAATCCGCGATTCAAGGGTCTTTTCAAACAGCTCCGTATTGTCAGGCCCCAGGGAGGACCTGGCCAGACTTTCGGTCCGGGAGGATACCCTGGATTCAAAAATGGCAGACAGCTCGGCCATGGCCTGGCGTCGGGCATCGATTTCCCTAGCGCCTGTTCCCTGGGCCAGAAGGAAACGGGTTTCAGGAAAATCAGATGTCTTGCCATCGGCCGGCAAAAAGGAAGATCCCTTGCCGCAGGCAAAAACCAGCCCCAAAAGTACCAGCAGAACCAAAGGCTTGATCCTTATACCCGCAGTTGTTCTCTGTTTTTTCTTCATTGCCGCTCCCTTTTTTGGGGTTACCCCATTATCAAAGGCCGAAAGAATCATTCACCACAATATAGTGTATTTTACCGGCCGTAACCAGAATATTTTTTGTTTTTTCCCCCCCATTGCCCGGGGAAGGAACCGCAACCTGCCAGTCCCCCGGTTCGACAAATGCCCGGGCCATAAAAATTGCGGCCGGCAACGTCCGCCAGGACCGTAAATCCGCATGTTCTAAAAACAGATTCAATAAATTCAATGCGGTTTCAATGGCCTGCTCCACATCCTTGTCCTTATTTTTTGCCGCCTGCTTGGCAGCCTGTTGGATCACGACCTGCTTGGCCACCGCCCTGGCAATGGTTTTGGCGATGATCCGTGCCCTGTGATCCGCAAGGTTTTTACGGGCAATGGCAGAAATATCCGCCACAAGCTCTGCCCGGACCTCCCTTTGGCCGAGCTGTGATTTTATAAAAACCGGGATGTTTTTTGGGGTATCCGCCGTGGGAAGAAACCGGGGAAAAGCCAGGGTAATCGGCCCTTGACGTGTGGGAATGTATATCCTGTCCTCTGTCTTGACAGGGGCTGTTCCTGACAAGAAAATCACGACTATTTCTCCCAGGCCCGGGGTATGGGGCAACCACTTGCCGGCCTCTTCCCCGTCCGGGACAATGGCCAGGGCTTCAGCCTTTCTGTTCACCCTTTGTGCCACCCGCATAAAATCCTCTTTTAAAAAAGAGGGCGCCGGGGTCTGGTAAAAGGACCCATAATCGGCGTAGATTTCCAGGGCTTTCTTATAATCAATAAAGGCGGCATCCAGGTCATGGTCGGCCTCGTTCAGGATACCGGAAAGATACCGGCCAAAGGCATCTTCCTTGTACACATTTTTTTCATCATACCGATCATTGTACAGGGCCAGCAGAGAATCCAGGCGGCGGCATTCCACCAGGGCGTCTTCGAATTTTTCCACAGAAAGATAGGCAAGGGCTGACATCAGATGGATCATGGCCCGTTCATAGTCTTCGCCCGGGTAGACAAGCAAATAGTCATTGGCGATCAGTGAAAGGACCTCCTGGGAAAGGCTTCGGGTCCACAGCTCTTGGGCCAGATCCTCAGCTTTACGGAACCCTTCCTGGGCTGTTTCAAATTTTTGACAGGCCATGTGGACCATGGCGGAATCCAGCAAAAACAGCAGCTCCGATTTTGTACCATAGGCTCCCCGACTCTGTTCAACCAGGCGGAGGGCTTGGTCACAATTTCCGGCTGCCAAATGACCGGACAGGGTGTCATAGGGCAGGTGACCTGCACAGCCGCCAAAGACCAAAACACAGAAAAGACCGGACGATACCATAGCCTTTAACCGATGAACCCGCACCATGGAAAACAAGACCAAGCTTAGAACCAGAATCTCTTCTGTTTCACCATTTTTTTAATCTTTTTCTCTCCGAGCCATACCTTTTTATGGGTTTCCATATGGGTCAATTCCAGGTTGACCTGATAATATTTGACCTGCTTGCCATCCACCCGATCCGTAATGGTATTGATGAAACCCTGGAGCATAAAATCAGCCCCCATTTCCCGGCCTTCCTCCTTGGCGGTTTCCTCTGAAGCATGGGATGCCTGGTCCAGGCGCTCTTCTCTGACCTCTTCCCGCTGGCGGCTATCGGCCACCAGATCAACCTCTCCGGAATTGACCAGGGCCCGCTCCAAATCTTTTACAAAGGTCTGGGTATTGATATGCTCATCGCTTCTGTTCTGCACAGCTCCCACGATCACCGTCGGGTTCTTCCCCTTGTTCTCCTGCCGGTGGATGCCGATCCAGTTCCTATCCATGACATCTTTTATCATCTCTTCGGAAACCAGGCGGGAGTCGGTATCGTTCCACCGCCCGCTCAGATCAATGACCTTGTCTGTCTCAACCCGCTCAACCCTGGTGCCGGCACAGCCTGGGGTAAGCAGCATTCCCAGAATCACCATTCCTGCAATCACTTGATTTCTTCTTTTGAATCCCATCATTAAATTTTTCCCACGGTTTGATAACTAAAAAATAAAAGGATCATATCCATTTTGAAATAAAACAGCAAGATATGATCCTTTGGTTTGTGTCAGGTTAACCTTAATCTTCGTAAATAGCATCCTCCGGAAACAGCTTTTTAATATCTTCGGCCGTTACATCATACATTCCGGCGCCGGCCACATATTCCTTGTCCCCATGCTTTACAAGAACGCAATAGGATATTTTGGGAGAACTCTCCTTTTGTCCGGGTTTGGGCCAGGCGTAGGGGATCCATCCGCTTCCGTGGGCTTCAACTGTTTCATTCATGGCTGTAAACAGGTAAACCCCGTTAACATCCCGCATATCCCCCAGGGGTTTCCCGTCAAGGGAGGGTTTAATGGGGTGCATCACCATGACATTGTTGAGATTATGGATCCAGATATAGCCTTCGCCCCCGGCAAACCTGAATTCGCCATCCTCAGCCTTTATCTTGGGAATGGCGGCGTCTCCCTCTGACTCAAGCAATTTTGCGGCAGCCATAACCTTTTCCTTGCACATCTGTGGCGTAAGCGGCTCGGAAAATCCCGTACCAACAAAACACAGTGCAATAAAAAAACCAAAAAACGTGACAACAATTTTTCTGACCATGGTGTTCTCCTTTATTACGGTTATTGTGACCTATATTACCGGTAACGCTTTAAAGCTTGAAGTGCCGGATAAGTTCCTGCAAATCGCCGGCAAGTTTTTTAAGCGCCTCACTGCTATTGCTGACAAGGGTACTATTTTCTAGAAGTTCATTGCTGCTGGTATTTACGTCACCAATATCTTTGGCAATCTCATTGGCCACACCCGTAGTTTGGGCAACGTTCTCGCTCACCTCCTGCAATCCGCTTGACGCCTGCCCCATGTTTTCCGAAATTTCCTTTGTGGTGGCAGACTGTTCTTCTACGGCGGTTGCAATGGTTGCGACTATTTCATTCACCCTGTTAATGATTTTTGAGACACTTTCAATTTCCGTGACCGTATCCAGGGTGGAATTTTGTATGCCTTCGATGCGCGTCCTGATATCCTTGGTTGCTTCTGCTGTTTGAAGGGCCAATTGTTTTATCTCCGCTGCAACCACCGCAAATCCTTTCCCGGCTTCACCGGCTCTTGCCGCCTCAATGGTGGCATTCAGTGCCAGAAGATTTGTCTGGGCGGAAATATCGGAAATCGTCTCTGTCACTTTGCTGATTTCCCTTGCGGCAGACCCGAGTTCATTGACGCGTTTTGTTGCGCTTTCAGCCCCTTTCACCGCTTCCTGGGTTATGGCCCGGCCGGTTTCGGAATTTTTTGCGATTTCATTGATTGAAGAATTGATCTCATCGGTGGCGATGGATACGGTATTGATATTGGTGGCGGCTTCTTCAGATGTCGCGGCCACCGAGTTCATATTCGCACTCATCTCTTCTGCTGCTGCAGCCACTGTTTGCGATTTTTCCGTCATGTTCCGGGCACCGCCGGACATGGCGGTTGCAAGAGCGTTTAAGTCTGACGATGAGGTTGTCAATTGAATTGAATAATCGGTGATCTGGCTGATGATTTTTCGCAAATTATCTGTCATGGCATTGGTATCCCGGGCAAGGCTTCCCAGCTCATCTTTTGAGGATATATTTGCCTTGTTTTTAAGATCTCCCTGGGCAATGCGTTTTGTTACATCGGCCAGACTTGTAATGCTTTTCGTTATATACCGGCTCATGAACAGGCCCAACCCAATGGCGACCACAACGGCCACAAGGGTCAGGACAATGAGAAAAATCGTGCCGCTTTTTTTTGCTGCTTCCGCGTTTTTCAAAGCCAGTGACATCTCTTTTTCTGCACCCGTGACCAGATTTCCCAGCTCCAGGTTAATTCTGGATGCGGTTTGGGTGAAATTGTTTAACTTATCCGTTTTGCTCGTCTCTATGGCCTGGTATATCGGCCCAATATACGCATGAATCTTTCCAAAATATTGTTCGATCCGGCCGAGTGGTCCGGTACTCCTGCTGAACTGGTTGGCTTTCCCTTTGGCCCCATCCTCTTTATTGATCTTCACTGCAGCTTCCATCAGTTTTTCATGATACGTTCCCATTTTCTGGATGAGTCCATTCAGCCCCTCATCTTCAGCTTTATATGTGTGTATCCAGGTTCCCAGCAGCCCTTTTTCAGGATCCGTATTCCCGCCAAAGGGGATGACAATATTGACGGCATCTCCGAGGGCCTTGTACCAGTCGATGTGATCTTTCTGAAGAATCAGAAGATAGGAAGGAAGATCGTGGGTTTTATCATCCACCATCACTGAATATCCCAGATATTGGTTCTGGGCCGTTATCAGATCCGTACAATTTTTCCTGAAAACCGCGCTTTCCTTTACTAGGGTCCCGACATTTTTTTGCAGCTCCTTTGAACTTGGGGGAACCACGATATTTAATTTAAGGGCTTTATAGGTAGTGTATGCCCGGCTTTTAGTGAATTTTTCAGAAGCGGTTCCCTGTTCCAGCATTGATATCCACATGTCAAACTCATCCAGGTTTTCCAGCAAATTTTTCTCCAGAAGAACAAGCCCTGAAGAAGACTGCAGATATTCAATGATGCCCTTATTTATTGTCTCGACAACCAGGTTGGCTTTCATCACAGAATATTGTTCAGGGAGCTTTTCCTTTGCGACCGCATCTGCAGAGCGCGATACCTTGTTAAGGATCATTATCCCGACGCTTCCCGATAAAAGCACCAACAAGGCAAGGACTAAAAAACTGAAAGTGAGTTTCTTCCCGATGGTTAGCCGCATATAAACCTCTCCATAAGTATAATGT
>VMSR01000077.1 GCA_013792075.1 Desulfobacula sp. | reverse complement strand
TCCATTGTGGACTCCTTTTGATCCTTGTTTCATCAGCTCCGGACATCCTTGCGGCTGCTGACAATGGGGTATACAAGTTTATCCCGGGGCTGCAACCGGCCGAAATCCATGGCAGGGTTGTATTTTTTGAGCAGCCATACGGGTATTTCCAGATCATTGAGGCAGAGGGACCAGATGGTGTCTCCGTTTTTTATTTCATAGGTTTCCACACTGGAAATGGAAAAGGATTCAAAAAAATCTTCTTCCATCTCCTTGTGATATTCATACCGAAGTTCCTCAAATCGTTCCCTATCTTTTTTTCCCAGGGGAATCTGTACCTTCTGGTCAATGGAAATGGTTCTGCTATAGGGAAACCGGTTCAGGGTGCGGATTTTGTGGGTGGGTATCTGGAGCCAGTCTGCATAGTGACCCAGGGTCTCTTCCGGTGCAACCTGGATAAGTCCTACCAGCTGGTTTGACTGGGTAAATGTTTTTTGTATTTTCAGGTCGCTGGTGACAATTTCCAGATTGACGGCAGGTTTTTCGGAAACAGGTTTTGCAAGGGTTTCAGCGCTGTCCGCCAAGCTGACTTCCGGTGTTGGGGTGGTTTTTGGCAAGGCGGTTGGTATTTCTGTCGGTGGTGCTGTTGGTGGTATCTGTTCGGTTATCTGCTCTTTTTTTTTTTCGGGTGGTGCTTGTTCGGGCGGTGCCGGGGTGGCTGCGGCTGTTTTTACGGGTTCCTTTTGCGCTACCGGTTCCTTTGGTTCTACAGGTTTTTGGGGTTTGGCCAGGGCCAGTTTGATGGGGGGAATCCTTTCGCCCTGCACCGGGATCCTCAGGTTCTGGCCAATATAGATCGTGGTTTTGCGGCCCAGTCCGTTTGCCATGGCCAGGTCATTTAAGGAAACGGCGTGGGTTCTGGCAATGCTGCCGGCAGTATCCCCTTTCCGAACCACATGGAATTTGCTGGGTTTTTGTTTTTCCTGGAGCAGGTTGGCGGTCACCTGGGTGATGGTTTTATGACCAATATGGTTGGGCAGGCGCAGCTCAAACCCTTCGGGAATGTGTTTTCGGCCGTCGAATACCGGGGCTCGCAGGGAGGGATTCAGGTCTTGCAATGTTTTGATATCCAGATTAAGGCCCCGGGCCAGGGCCGAGGCCGACACATATCCTTTGGTGGTGAACCGGGTGACTTGAACCGGTTTCTGGAAAGGGATATCCCCAAAGTATTGTTTGTAATTTTTGGCCACGTGCCGGGCAGCCAGGAACTCGGGATAAAAATTTCTTGAGGCAAATTTAAAGGAAGCACCCTGGTAAGTGTTAAAGATATTTTCATAGGAGCCCTTTTGCTGCTGGGCCCGGAGCATGCCGTTTAATCCATGGTTATAGGCAGTGAGGGCCAGGGGCCAGTCTTTCAAGTGTGCATAATTTTTTTTTAAAAGGCGGGCAGCCGCGTCGGCGGAGATGAAAGGGTCCCGTCGCTGGTCCACCACATACCCGATTTCCATGTACATTTTCCCTGTTCCCTGGGTGAACTGCCAGACGCCGGCCGCCCCGAATTTTGAATAGGCTGTAAAATCAAAGGAAGATTCCACACAGGGCAGATAGACCAGGTCAATGGGCAGACCATGGGAGTGAAAAATTCTTTTAAATTCCTCTATCACGGAACCGGAACGGATCAGGCCTTCCTTAAACTGCTGGCTTATTCCGGTTTGGCATCTCACCTCCCGGGCTGCCTGGTTATATTCAGCAGGTCCTGCCTTGGCGCTGAATAATTTTGCAACCTGTTTTTCCGTTGAAGTGGCAGGCGGGTTTCCGGCACCAAGGGCCAGGAGAATTCTTTCGTATTTTTCCAGGGCCAATTGTTTGTTTCTTTTGTTTTTCTTTTCCGCTGTCACTGTTCTGGCCGTGTCCAGGGAAATTACCTCGTAAACCCGCCCCAGATGCCGGGCATCATGGATTATGCCATGGGATTGGGTGTAGCGGCCAAACACATCTGTCCAGAACGCCACATTGGGCGCAATGGAAGGGTTGATTGGAAAGACATCAACAGCGCTTTTTTCCGTGCCCTGTGTCGGTGCTGCATGGGAGGCGCCCGCCATCAGAAAGATCCCCATTGCCATGATCAGGATGATACGCTTACCAGATAAGTGTCTTACAAAATACATTATGTTTTCCCTCTGATTTTTTAATTTTAAAATGATTGGGTTCGCTAAAATCGTGATTCTATGGAGGATTCAGTTTTTTCACAAGAAAAATCGTATCCGGTTCCGGCAGTCCTTTAATATTTTCTACCAATATTTTTATGGAACTAGTATGATTTATTCAATTTAAAGAAAGGAGTTTATTTTTGAACAACAGGAGATGTTTTATAAAAAAAAGTATCCTGGCAACCGCAGCCCTGACTGTCCCAGCACTTCCGGCCTGTGTGACCATCAGTACCACAACGGCAAAAGTTCCCATGAGATCGGGCCGGGTGGACCGCGCACTTGTCCTATGGTACAGCCAGACCGGTCACACCCGCCGATGCGGGGAGGTCCTTGCAGCAGCATTGGCAGATAAAGGGATAAAGGTCCAGGCCCATGACATAAGAGAATTTAAAAAACAGGAAAAAATTGATTTTGACCTTCTGGTTTTAGGGTCGCCTGTTTTTTATTACGATACCCCTGGTTTTGTGAAAAACTTTATCCGGTCCCTGCCGGATTTAAAAGGGATACCCGTGGCATCCTATGTTAGTTTCGGGGGGCCCGAAGGTAACCAGGACAATGCAAACTATTCCATCCTCCAATTGTTATCTGAAAAAAACGGGGTGCCGGTGGGGCAAAAGTCATTCAGGAGTCTGAGTTCCTTTCCCCTGGCCTGGTCAACGGACACGGTACATGAAAAAACCTGGGATGCCCGGCATCTGCCGGATGAACAGACCTTTCAATCGGTTCGCAATTATGCCGGGTTTGTCCTTGGCCAAATTAAAGAGAACCACCCGGGAACCTTTGTTAAAAAACTGACCTTGAGGGAGGCGTCCACCATGTTCGGGCCTGAGTGGTGGACAAAACTTTTGGTTAAAAATCATCATATCATTGAAGAAAACTGTGTCCGATGCAATGCCTGTGTGAAATTGTGTCCGGTCAACGCCATTGATCTCGGGCAATATCATGTGGACACCCATGCCTGCGTCATGTGTTTTGGCTGTATCAATACCTGTGAATACCAGGCAATTCATATGGAATACAGCAAAGAGAGGGTATCCGGGTTTAAGCAATTTCTAGAGCAGCATGGTATTCAACCCTACCTGCCCCCGGAAGTGACCCTCTGATATGGGGGGTTCTTATTTTTTTTCCCGGCGTTGCATGTCCCGGATGGCATCACAAAGCTTTTCAACGGCAATTTCAATGGTGGCAACATCGGCCATGGTGTAATTGAGGCGCATGGTTTCAAGACCCTGTTCGGGGTCGGTATAAAAAAAATGTCCCGGAACAAAGGCCACCCCTTTTTCGATGGCTTTGTCATAGAGGGACAGGGCATTAAATCCTTTGGGGCCGGATACCCATAAAAACATACCCCCGTCGGAAGGTGCACAGGAAAACCCTTGGGGCAGCATGCGCTCCAGGGCATCTGTCATGGCCCTTTGCCGGGGTTTATAGATGTCGATGATCCGGGGAAGGTGGGCGTCCATGTGTTTGCCCGCAAGGTATTCGGCTGCCAGGGCCTGGTTAAAGGTGGAGGTGTGAAGGTCCACCCCCTGCTTGACCAGGACAAGCCATTCCCGAATAAATTTAGGGGCTGCGTAAAATCCGATGCGCAGCCCAGGCGCAAACACCTTGGAAAGGGTGGAAATATAGATGACATGGTCCGGGGCAAGGGTTTTGATGGCCGGCACCGGATCTCCCTTGTAGCGAAGGGAAGAATAGGGGTCATCTTCCACCAGCAGCACATTGTGTCGCTGGATGATGTCGGCAATCTTGATCCGCCTTTCCAGGGTCAGGCTCCGGCCCGTGGGGTTCTGAAAGGTGGGGACAAGATATATAAATTTAATCACATGGGTTTTCAGGACAAGTTCCAGGGATTCTGGAACAAGCCCTTCATCGTCCATCTCCATGGGGATATAACAGGGTTCATAGGGGTTGAAAGCCGACAGTGCGCCCAGGTAGGTGGGAGATTCCAGGGCGATCTTGTCCCCTTTTGATATGGTCAGTTTGGCAATGGCGTCCAGGACGCCCTGGGAACCCGAAGTGATATTGACGGCATCGGGCAGGATGTTGATCCCCCTTGCCCCAAGGAGAATGGATATCTGCTCTCTTAACGGCAAAAACCCTTCGGTCAGGTCATATTGGAAGGCGCTGGATTTATATTTTTCCAGCACCTGCTGGGTAAGGGTCCGGATGATGTCCATGGGAAAACTTTCAGGGGAGGGGATACCGCCTGCCAGGGAGATGATGCCGGGGGTGGCAACCACTTTTAAGATTTCCCGGATGGCATTGGCCTGCATGCGGTTTGTTCTGTCTGCCAGAAGGCATTTATAGTCCATTTTTTCCTCCCTTTTCCCCTGTAATACGGATGTTTTCCCATTGACTGGGTGTGATTTTGTCCGTCAGATTAACAGGGAAAAAAGGCAATTAACAGATACAGATTCCTGGAAAAAGCACCATGACAGATCTGGAAAGATAGAAAAATCAGAGGCAAGTAAAAAAAAGTTGTGGTTATAATTTTAACCATAAACCCGGCAGGCCACTGGCCTGCCTATCCCGGTTATCGCTCAATTTTTCAATTTATTTACAGTTTGAACCCTTTCTGTCAACACACTTGCAACCGTTAGGCCAAGTTGCACCGGTCAGGTTGGCAGCGTACAGGTTGGCTCCGGGCAGGATGGCACCGGTCAGATTGGCATCGGTCAGGTTGGCACCGGTCAGATTGGCATGGGACAAGTCGGCACCGGACAGGTTCGCACCAGACAGGTTGGCACCGGTCAGGTTTGCAGCGTACAGGTTGGCACCGGAAAGGTTCGCACCGGAAACGTTCGCACCGGACAGGTCGGCACCAGACAGGTTGGCACCGGACAGGTTGGCATGGGACAGGTTGGCATGGGATAGCTTGGCACCGGACAGCTTGGCACCGGACAGGTCGGCACCGTACAGGCCGCAGGAAGGACATTGATTTGTTGTTTTTAACCTTAATAACGAGGACTGATCAAATGCGGTGACAGTGCAAAAAAGAGAGAGACAAATCACCAATAAGAAAAGTTTAGAAAACCGGCTCATAAATTGTTCCTTTATATTAATTGCAATGCCAAAAAAGTTGCCAAGTAATTATCTAATTAAACTTTCAAAGCAAATACCAGACCAAATGAAATGAAGTATTAAAAATTATTGAGCAGAAAGTAAACTCATATATTGAGTTGCTTTTTGTCTAAAGTCAAAATTTTAAATATGCTAGATTGCCTGCCACGCTACACAGGCGTTTGGGGAGTTTCGTTATAGACAAAGTCCAGAGTGTGATTTATACAAAAATATTGTTTTTTTGGTAGTGACGCAGAGAAATGCCATAAGGCTGTTTACAATACTGTTATCGTATGACAATTTATGGGAATAATTATTCTTAATGGAAGGGAGGGTTTCTCCATGGGGACAATAGAATACTATTTAAATGAAGTAGTAAATAGAAAATTACCGCCAAAAACCATTTACCATTATACATCGCAAGAAGGCTTTTTGGGTATCAGTGATAAGAATTCAATGTGGGCAACAGATATTCACTATCTAAATGATTCAGAAGAATTATCTCATGGTCAAGTATTGATAGAAAAAGTTTTAGAAAAATCAAAAATTAATTTTAGTTCAATACAGATTCCAGGAAGTGACAATTCCATAATGGATTCGATTTTGAATATCCTAAATAGTGGAATACTAAAAGCTTATGTTTGTTCATTCTCTGAAAGGGAAGACCAGCTTAGTCAATGGAGGGGGTATTGTTCCAATGGAATAGGTTTTTGCCTTGGTTTTAATGCTTCTAAATTATGGAATTCGACCCTACCAAAGAGAAAAAGCCTGCTGTTACAATGTCAATACAAAGAAAAAGACAAAACACGGGTAATTGAAGATGTCATCGATTTCTGGTTCCAAAGGGAGGATGCTCAACAATTATTAAAAAACACGGGTACACCAGAGAATAATCTAAAATGTATAAAGCATTTGTCATTTATGCTTTTTCAAATTGCTGGTTTACTAAAACACAAATCTTTTTATGAAGAAGCAGAATGGCGTTTATTATTCGTTACCCAAGAAGAGATTGAGTTTCGTGCTGGTAAGTCAATGTTAATTCCATATATCTCTTTTGATTTGCATAAGAATCCGTTTGATTCGATCTATCACAGCCCAACTCCGCATAACAAATTGGCAAAGGCTTCTTTGGATAGGTTTATAGATGCCAAAGGAATTAAGGGCTGTGTTACATACGATTCATCTGTCCCGTACAGAAATTATTAAAATTATGTGAGATCTCCTATATCTGAACGAACCCTCTCATTTTCCCCGAACATAATGTTACGATTAATTTATAAGATTTCATTACATGTCGAAAATTAATTTGATCAAGTTATGAATGATTTTTGTCGGGTATTGTGGTGTTTGCTTCTGGCTAAAAGTCAGGGTCAATAAATTTTCAAAAAAACACTGGACGTATAGTTATCAATCAATTTATTCTCTATAAAATTGAATCCTCTTTACACAAATTTTAAATATTGATACGAGTTTAGGTGTAAACAGTTTAATTGGTTCAGGTAGGATTTCATTTGAATTCAAATGAAATCAGGAGATTTGAGAGTCAAAGGATAATTAAATGTTCGAGAGATATCATCATGAATACAGTAATGAAATTCATAAGATTCTTGCAACTTATTTCTTTTGGAGAATGTTAAGAGATAGAATTGCATCTGAAAAAGAACTCATCGCAGCCCTCAATAAAACGCCTTTAAGCTGGATAATTATAAGACATTCCCTACAGGTGACTCTCTTTATAACATTAGGTCGTATTTTCGATGTTGATACCAAGGCTTTCTCTGTAGATGATCTTTTAAAATGTTGTATAAAGGAAATTAATATTTTTAGTTCAGAAAATTTACGAATACGAAAAATGGTTGATCAAAATGGTAATGAACCCGCTTGGCTATCTAAATATATTGAGGATGCTTACGAGCCGATTGAAAATGACTTTAGCAAACTAAGAGGCGAAGTATCTAAACGCAGAAATATTTTTGAAAACGTTTATCGCCCAATACGTCATAAGATTATTGCTCATAAGGACAAAAATTTTTTGGATAATGCGAATGATCTTTGGGTTGAAACTAATATTGTCGAATTGGAAGAAATAATTTGGTTTCTAAATGACCTAAAAGTGACGTTATCTGAAACTTTTTTGAATGGTAAAAAACCAGAACTTAGAAATCGGAAACCAGATATTGCTTTTTATGAGAGGGATTTTGGGAGATTGCTTGATAATGTCAAAAAATTATAACAAACACATTCACAAATATGAATTAAAAACCATCTCCAAATTGTTTTCAAGTTTTGAAGCTTCTTTTTGGATAAAAAAATTTATCGATAGTATCCACAAATGAGATTAAACAAACATGAATTCAAAAAATGGATCAAATGGTGTGAGTTGATCAAAGATGATCTGCAAAAAATTGTTGATTATAAGCAAATATATCTGCGCTTCGAAGAAATAGTAAATCATAATTTTGAACACGTTAAAAAAAATAACGGCATATTATTTTGTGATTTTGTCCGTGAGAGCTTTATTGTAAACGCAGCAGTTTGTATTAGACGCCATCGGAAAATTGATAATAGCATCTCTTTAATGAAATTATTGAACCAAATAGAAAAATGTTCCAATCAATTCACTTACGATTTTTACCTACAAATATATCCAAAAGAAAACAATGAATACGGTTGGCAAGAAATAACCTTTAATAATTTTAGTGACGATAATCATATAATTTCAGAAAAAAAAATTCATCATGATATGCTTGAATTAGATCAGATTTCAAAAACAGTTAGTGATTTTGTTGACATCAGGATTGCGCATCTAGACCGAAAGAACCAAATCAATAAACCAACTTATGGTGATGTATACGATGCATTGGATTTGCTTAATGAAATTGCGTGCAAATATTTTACCCTAATAACATCAAATGGATATAGTACTTTAGCCCCTTCGATATTATATGACTGGGAGAAAGTCTTTAGAGAACCTTTTAATATTTCAAACGAATAAAAATCCTAATCCGGTCATTGAGATAAGTGAGTCCAATTATCAAATATGTCATTAATATAACTTTTTGCATATAAAAAATAAAGAGAACACTACTGGTACGCTTCTGAGAGATTTATTTCGGGGAGGCGAGTGAGCCTTCAATTTAACTCGCATAGCCGCCACGATAAAATCTCTGGCTATAGTCAACCCCCTTAGGGGTTTAAAAATCACCCCGGACTCTCCCTGTAATTGATTGCGTTTTTTAAAATTTTTAGACCACAAGATCTGGTATGCCACCCTCTTCAGATCTGCTGGAATGAGGGTGGTTTCATATGGGGTCAGGCTTTTTTTATTGCAGTTTGAGTTGCTGCAGGCTAAAGCCTGTTCACCGGCACATTGGCCAGCTGCTCTTCAAGATAGTCGTCCATGAGATCTTTGTATTTGTCTTGGGGGAAATTTTTGCCGCAGGACCTGCAGCACAGACTTACCTTTGTTCAGGTCTTTTTGATGTATAATTTGCCGCCGCAGTCAAGGCAGGCATTGTTGATTTCATTCACAGTATTTTTCCTTTGTATCTTTTCTTTTATTGCCAGATAAAATAAAACAGGCAGATGAAAAGTCAAAACTTAATTCCTCAACCCTGTTTACAGGGTCACAGCCAAGGAGGCCCAAACACCTATGGATAAAACAAAAGATCGATATACGAGAAGTTACCCCATTTCCTGGGACCAGCTCCACCGGGATGCCAAGGCATTGTCATGGCGGCTCCATGACCGGGAAACGCCGTGGAAAGGCATTGTTGCCATCACCCGGGGGGGACTTGTCCCGGCGGCCATTATTGCAAGGGAGCTGGGGATTCACCACATTGATACGGTTTGTATCACAAGTTATGACGGGCAGAACCAGGGGGAAGCAACCATTCTCAAAGGGATAGAAGGGGACGGAGAGGGCCTGCTCATTATTGACGACCTTGTGGATACAGGCTCCACGGCAAAGGTGGTCAGGCGTATGCTTCCCAAAGCCTATTTTGCAACGGTTTATGCGAAACCTGCCGGCAAACCCCTGGTGGATGCCCATGTGACCGAGGTGAGCCAGGACACCTGGATTCTGTTCCCCTGGGATTCCGAAGCCCGGTTTGTGGAACCCATTGCCGGCCGTTAAAAGACTGTGGCGTCACCCTGAAGTGCATGAAGGACATGGAACAAAAATTAATTTGTTCATGCCCTTCATGGTCTTCAAGGTGACGGATAGCCAAGACCTTATTTTTTGTCGATAATCTTTCTGTGGGCCATGAGCCGAATGGCATTGATTTTAATGAACCCTTCGGCATCTTCCTGGTTGTAACCGCCTGCAATATCCATTGAGGAAAGATCCTGATTGTACAGGGAAGACGGGCTAGTCCTTGCAATGGGGTAGGCAACTCCCTTGTAAAGCTTCAGGGTGACTTCGCCGTCAATGACCTCCTGGCTCTTGTCCATGGCAGCCATGAGAAATTCCATTTCCGGGCTGAACCAGAACCCGTTGTAGACAAGTTCCGCATATTTGCCTGCCAGCATGTCCCTTATCCGCATGACTTCCCGGTCCATGGCAATGCCTTCAATGTCCTTGTGGGCTTCATGGAGGATGGTGCCGCCGGGTGTTTCATAGACCCCCCGTGACTTGATGCCCACAAACCGGTTTTCCACCATGTCCAGACGACCGATCCCATTTTCCCGTCCCAGCTGGTTCAGATATTCAAACAATTCCAGGGGATCTGTTTTCACGGTATTGTCTTCCAGGTTGGTGACCTTTACGGGAATGCCGTCCTTGAATTCCAATATGATTCGGGTGGCCTTGTCCGGCGCATTTTCCGGGGAGACGGTGTGGGAATAGATGCTTTCGTCGCACACATGGCCCGGATCTTCCAATATCCCTGCTTCATGGGAAATGTGGAGCAGGTTGTCATCCTCGCTATAGGGTTTGGATGCAGACTGTTTGGTGGGGATTCCGTGTTTTTCGGCATAGGCCAATAGATCGGTCCGGCCCTTGAAGGCGTTGAGAAATTCCTTGTTTTTCCAGGGCGCAATGACCTTGATCTGGGGGTTTAAGGAATAATAGGACAGCTCAAACCGCACCTGGTCATTTCCTTTGCCTGTGGCCCCGTGGGAAACAAACTGGGCGCCCACTTCCTTGGCAATTTCAATCTGGCGTTTGGCGATAATGGGCCTTGCAATGGCCGTTCCCAAAAGGTAGCGGCCTTCATAGACGGTATTGGCTTTGTACACCGGAAAAATATAATCCGTGACAAACTCTTTTTTCATGTCCTCGATAAATACCTGGGACGCCCCGATCTGCAATGCTTTTTTCCGGGCCGCATCAAAATCTTCCTGCTGGCCGATGTTGGCCATGTAAGCAATGACCTCGTATCCCTGTTCGAGCAGCCACTTTAAGATAACCGAGGTGTCCAGTCCGCCTGAATAGGCCAGAACTACTTTTCCCTTTGACATACTATCTCCTTAAACGTTGGTTTTTATATTTATTTATAAGTTTTTGGCTTTATATCATGACCGTTATTAATGCAGAAAAATCTTGAAATAGTCAAGGGTTTATGTATAAAATGCAGATAATGCGTAAATATATGCATAAATATGAATGAATTGGGGTGTTTTTACATAAATATAAAAAAAATGAATAATTGCCATGACCATTTCTGCTGAATTGAACCGACTGCTCTCCCAGGGGGTTTCCGGGAACCAGGCCCAGCTTGTCCGGGCCCTGGGAGAAAAAGGGGTGCACACCACCCAGTCTTCTGTTTCCCGGGCATTGAAAAAGATCAATGCCGTAAAAGGCCAGGACAGGGAAGGCAATGTGGTTTATTCCCCGGCACCGCCTGAACCCGGGCTCAAGGACATGGGCTTTTTTGATTCCCTGGTCAACAAAATTGCGGACAACGGCTATCAGATCGTGATCCAGACCCGGCCGGGGACCGCCAACACCGTTGCCAAGTTCATTGATGACCATGGGTTTGACCAGGTCCTGGGAACGGTGGCCGGAGATGATACCATTTTCATCGTTCCGGCTGATGTGGCGTTGATCCGGCAGACCGTCCGGGAGATAACGGCCTATATGACGCAAATCGGTATCTTTGAGGCCTAAAATCCATGAAACTGGTTGCAGACAATATCCGGATTACAAAATTCATTGTCCGGGAAGGGCTGAGAAAAAAGGACCCGGCTGGCATTGCAGCCCTTGCGCAAGCCTGTGTCAGAAATGGGGCCCATGCCATTGATGTCAACACCGGCCCTTTGGGCAAGGCGTGTGAAGAGGACATGGTCTTTTTGGTCAGGACCATTGAGCAGGTCACAGACCTTCCCCTTCTCATCGACACCACAAATCCCCTGGCCATGGCAGCCGGGCTTGCAGCCGCCCGAAACAAAACCATTATCAACGGGATTTCCCTGGAGCGTTCAAAGCTTGCAGCGATTCTGCCCCTGGCCAAAAAATTCGATGTCGACCTTATTGGGTTTTTGCTCTATCCGGACAGCCGGGTCCCCAAGGACAGCAGCGAGCGGTGCGGGATCGCTCTGGAATTGCTGGCCCGGGTTGAAGAAGCCGGGGTGGCAAAGGAGCGGCTGATCATTGATCCGGTGGTGCCGCCCCTGTCCTGGGATGACGGACTTTTCAGGGCCAGAGAGCTGTTAAAAACCATTTTTCTGCTGCCCGAGCTTCTGGGATTTCCGGTGCGGACCATTGCAGGGCTTTCCAATCTGACAACAGGAGCTGCAGACCCCTCCCGGAAGACGCTGGTGGAGGCAAGCTTTCTTTCCATGCTGGCCGCAGCCGGCCTGGACTATCTGATGCTGGATATTTTAAATCCCCTTACAAGGGATGCAGCCCTGGCAGCCACGATGCTGACCCGGGGAGAGATTTTCTCCTGGGAGTCTCTTCCATAAAAGAACAGCGCAATTGAGGCGTACAATAAATAAAATTCTCATTGAGAGGGTTAAAGATGAATATAGATTTTTTTTGAAAACCCTGTATAAATAAAGCATTATGCTAATGCCTATAAAACAAAATTATTCAGTTTTTTTGCCTGAAGCACTTCGCAATCTGGAAAATCCACAAACGGATATTCCTCGAATGGCTAAGGACAAAACCATAATAAAGCAAATTGAGTCGGTAGTTCGGCAGATTCCCTCACAGCACGATTTGTTTCAGGCAGATTCCCGTAAACTGTCTTTTATCCCTGATAAATCTATCCATTTAGTGGTCACCTCTCCTCCATATTGGACACTAAAAAAATATAGAGATCATGAAGGTCAGTTGGGGGATATTGAAGATTATGACCGTTTTTTAAAAGAACTTGATAAGGTTTGGAAACACTGCCATCGAATATTGGTTCCTGGAGGAAGACTGGTCTGTGTTGTTGGTGATGTGTGTCTTTCGAGAAGAAACAATAAAGGAAGGCATACCGTTGTTCCGCTTCACGCATCAATTCAGGAACGGTGCAGGCAAATAGGATATGATAACCTTTCACCCATCATATGGTACAAGATTGCCAATGCCACGTATGAAGCCAATGGTAATGGTGCTGGGTTCCTTGGCAAGCCATACGAACCAAATGGGGTTATTAAAAATGATATTGAATACATTTTGATGGAACGGAAGCATGGGGGGTATAGAAACGCCTCTGTTGATACGCGAGTACTTTCCATTATATCTGATGAAAATCATAAAAACTGGTTTAAATCCATATGGTCAGGCGTTACGGGGGCATCTACCCGCAATCATCCAGCGCCATACCCGGAAGAACTCGCAGAACGTTTGATACGAATGTTCAGTTTTGTTGGTGATACAGTGTTTGATCCATTCATGGGTACAGGCACAACAACGGTTGCTGCTGCAAAATGGGGAAGAAATAGCATAGGTGTAGAACTTGATCCGCATTATTTTGAATTAGCTGGAAAGAGAATACATAAGGCTACAGATTCTTTATTTTCACAAACGAAAATTAACAAGACAATCAAAACAAAATGATATGAATTATTCAGATCAAGTAGCAGAAGCGGTACAGCATTTTTGGAGAATTAGACTTAAACAGGATGAGAGCCAAGGTTCGATTACTGGCAAACGAGATGCTGGCACTAGAACTGCTGTAACAGGCGGGGCACAACTTGATGGTTTCATTCATCTTCTTGGATCAATTCTTGAAGATGCCGGATTACCAGATCACACAATCTTTAAAAAGAAAACTGTTTTGCCGGGCTATTTCAGACCTACTAAAAAGTGGGATTTAGTTGTTGTTGCCGATGGTGAGCTATTGGCAAGTATCGAACTGAAATCCCATGTTGGGCCTTCCTTTGGTAACAACTTCAACAACCGTGTTGAGGAAGCTTTGGGAAGTGCCACCGATATATGGACAGCATATAGAGAGGGCGCATTTAAACCATCTCAAAAGCCATGGTTGGGTTGGTTAATGCTGCTGGAAGATGCGCCCCAATCGAAATCACCTGTGCGCGTGTTCGCACCACACTTTAAAGTCTTTGAAAAATTCAAAGACGCATCATATGCTGTGCGTTATGAATTGTTCTGCGAGCATTTGGTCCGTGAACGCCTATATGATGCGACATGTTTACTCTTATCCGGCAAGGATACTGGTCTGAATGGAGGATACTCCGAACCTAATGCAGAAGTGAATTTTAAAAATTTTGCAATCTCTCTGAGTGCTCATGCCATGGCTTTTGCCAAGATGAAGTCATGATTTATAATATTTTATGTGATATTTCCGTATGATGTGAGGGTATGAATCATCTTTCATATGACGAATTATATAAAAAATATTTAAACCTGCTTGAAGAAAATCAGTGTCTGAAAGCAAAGATTAAAAAATTTGAATCTGGTGCGTTAGAATCTCGTTCAAAGGAATTTCAAACGCAAGATTCGTTATTCCAAGATACCTGGGAAACAGAACCTGATAAGCAGTTTAAAGAAGAATTCATAGAGACCGATTCCTTCTGCGGTAAATCGGTTAATCATTATTCTGTAAAAGAAGATAAGATAGCCCTTTTCATGTCCCTGTTTAAAGGCCGGAGCGATGTATATGCCAAAAGATGGCAAAATAAAAAGGGACAATCCGGATACAGCCCGGTATGCTTGAATGAGTGGATACCCAGCGTGTGTAAGAAACCCAGAATTAAATGTTCCAAGTGCAACAAAAAATTATACTCTGCATTAAATGAAGCAATGATTGAAAAACATCTTCAAGGCGAGATCGTCATCGGAATCTATCCGATGCGCCTGGATGAAACCTGTTGTTTTTTGGCCATTGATTTTGATAATGAGGGCTGGGAAAAAGATATTTCTGTCATAAGAGAGATATGCACGCAGATCGGAATTCCTGTAGCAGTTGAACGATCCAGATCCGGGAATGGGGGTCATGTGTGGTTTTTCTTCAAAGAGGAGATTTCTGCGTCATTGGCGAGAAGATTTGGAACATCATTGCTGACATATTCAATGGAAAAAAGACATACGATTTCGTTTGAATCCTATGACAGATTATTCCCCAATCAGGATACAATGCCAAAAGGCGGTTTTGGAAATCTTATTGCTTTACCATTGCAGAAGGCTTCAAGAAAAAATGAAAACAGTCTCTTTGTTGATGAAGTGTATGGCGCCTATAAAGATCAATGGAAATATCTATGCGATATTCAAAAGTTGACAGAAAAAGAGTTGATATCCTTCACAACAAAGTTCGGCAAAGAAAATGAGCTGGGAATGCTGAAGGATGAGGCAGTAAGTGTCAACAAACCATGGATCAAAAAGGAGATAAAGTTAGCGCTTCAGGATTTTCCAAAAACGATTGAAATTACCAAATCCGGGATGTTGTATATTAAAAAATCCGGATTGACGCAAAAAGCATTAAATATCCTGAAACGGTTTGCAGCCTTTAAAAATCCGGATTTTTATAGAAGTCAGGCGATGAGAATGCCCACTTTTAATAAACCGAGGGTTATTTCCTGTTCTGAGGATTTTGATGCCTTTTTGGCGTTGCCCCGTGGGTGTGAAGAGGATGTAATCAACTTGATCAAAGGCTATAACGTGAAGTTGAATCAGGTCGATGAAACAAATTCGGGTCGGCCCATCAATATCGAATTTAGCGGTGTCCTCCGGCAGGAGCAACAGGATGCCGTTGACGCACTTATGGAACAGTATAATGGTGTGTTGTCGGCTACAACCGCTTTCGGAAAAACGGTTATCGGGGCAAGGTTGATCAGTTTAAGAAAGGTGAATACGCTTATATTGGTACACCGGCAACAGTTGTTATCCCAGTGGGTTGAACGATTGTCCCAATTCCTTTTGATTCATGAAACACTTCCTGATTTACCAAAGAAAAGAGGCAGAAAAAAACAATTAAATGTAATCGGCCGGTTGGGGGCTGGGAAAGACAATCTAAGTGGCATAGTGGATATCGCGATTATGCAATCCTTGAGTACAGGTGGTGTCGTAAAAGATTGTATAAAAAATTATGGAATGATTATTGTTGATGAGTGCCATCATGTTCCGGCAGTCAGTTTTGAACAAATTCTAAAGAATGCGACCGCCAGATATATTTATGGATTAACGGCAACGCCTTATCGGCAAGACGGGCATCACCCGATCATCTTTTTTTATTGTGGTCCGGTAAGGTTTCTTGTGGATGCAAAAAAACAGGCAGAAATAAGGCCTTTTGCCCACTATTTGATTCCGCGGTTCACTTGTTTTAAAACAGGACTGAACAAAAATAAAGAAGAGTTATCAATTCAAGAAATCAAATCGGAACTCGTATCAGATGATATCCGAAATCAATTAATTGTCGATGATATTGTGGCATGTTATGAAAAGGGCAGAAATTCATTGGTTCTGACCGGACGTGTGTCCCATGTGAATTCATTGAGCGAAATCCTTATCAAAAGTATCCCTGATGTCATAAGTCTGACAGGCGGAATGGGAGCCAAGAAAACAGCTCAAGTGCTGGAAAAAATATCTTCAATCCCTTTGAAAAAGCCGTTTGTTTTGGTTTCAACCGGCAGCTTCATTGGAGAGGGATTTGATGAACCCCGCCTTGATACTTTGTTTTTGGCCATGCCGATTTCCTGGAAAGGGACATTGCAGCAATATGCCGGCAGACTGCACCGTTTGTATGAGGACAAAAAGGATGTTCAAATATATGATTATGTCGATATTCATGTCAGAATGCTTGAAAATATGTATGGGAAGAGACTGAAAGGGTATGCATCTATTGGTTACAAGGTTAAGGCGGGAAATGTCCCTGATATGCCGACAGATATTATTTTTGATAAACACAGTTTCTTTGCGGTGTATTTGACGGACATTGAGAATGCATTAACGCAGGTGCTGATTGTCAGTCCTTTTATAACAAAAAAACGCGTGATCCAAATGATGCCCCATTTTGATATGCTTTTAAAAAAACAGGTCAGAATAACAATTATGACAAGGCCTGTTGAAGATTTTAAAGAAGATAAGAAATTATCATTGGAAGCGATTTTTACCTTATTAAAGGGAGCCGGAGTTCAAGTTGTGTTCAAATCAAATATTCATCAGAAATTTGCCATTATTGATCAGAAAACAACCTGGTATGGCAGTATTAATTTGTTGAGTTTCGGATATTCTGAAGAAAGCATCATGCGTCTTTCAAGTAGCACTATCGCCCACGAGTTAATAAAAAGCCTCCACCTTTCCTGAAGATACAGGTGCAACAGCTATGCCGTTGCACCTGTATTTTCCAGCAGATCAGGATTTCAGGGTGGCGCCCGGCTCAGGGCCGTAGATGGATTTGAGAACCACTTCCACCTTTGAGCCGACCGCCGGCATCACATCCCAGTTGATCTTGTAATAATTGACCGTGGTTTTCAGGGGCATGACATTGTCCGTGATAATGCCGCCGTTACAGTCCGAAGGGCAGACAATGCAGCCCGACGGGAAATTGATGGCCTCGCCTGTGCCGTGGTAGATGAAATGGGGAGTATAGGGCTTGATCACCTCTGCCCCGTCCACCATGATTTTTTCCATGATAAAATCTTCCATGGCCCCTTCCACGATCTTGCCCTTATTTTCAAAACGGATCGTGCAGATGACCGGATCACCGTTCAGATAGTCTGCCGTTGTGGTGGTGGCTTTCAGGCCGCGGCGCTGTTCCACTTCATCCATGGGAATCTGGCGCAGGGAGCGGATGCCGATCTGCTGGACCGCCTTGTTGATCTCCATTCGGGAAACCCCGGTGGTAAAGACAAAAAAGGCTTCCATCTTGCCGCCCCTGGTACCGAAAAATGCCTGGAAACGCCGGCCCCAGTCTGCCACAGAGGGTTTGCTCACATCCTTGGTCACTGTGGCGGATATGCGGACCTCCCGGTTGGTCTGGTCAACGATCATCACGTCCCCATCCCCTTGGACCAGGGTCTGGCCGGAGGAGGCCTGTGCTTTTCCGGAAAGGGCCGTCAGGGTTGAAAGCCCTAAGGCTCCGGCTGCCAGGGTTTTAAAAAAAGAGGCCCGGGTCATGCCGGGTTCTAAAATATCCCTTGCACCTGTTTTTCCGCCCAAAAGTACCTCCTTGGGGGTTTTGCCACAGCAGCCGCAGCCGCAATCGTTTTTTTTGTTCTCGTTCATTTGTTGTCTCCTTTGTTCGGTCATCATCTGGTAAAAAGTATCAAAAAAAAGGGTTCCATTTGGATACCGCCCGGATCAGGTCAAGAAACTTAAAAGGATGACCCGTACCAGCAGGGCAGATACCAGAATCAGGGTGATGGTTTTAAGCCGGATCCGGGTGACGGCCCCCAGTATGGCCGGCAGGGCCACGGGAATATGGGGAATCACCAGCATGACGGCCAAAGCAGGTCCTATTTTTCCTGAAAGCGGCGCCTTTGTTTTACGGAACAAAGGTAAAATATCTCCCAGAAAGAACCGGCCCAGGCCGTAGAAAATAAGACCTGCGGTGCAGAAACCTGCCAGGGAAATCAATGAGCCCACTCCTGGGCCAAAGGCCTGGTTCATGCCGGCATAGAGAATGGAGCGGTGCCAGAAACCGGCCACACCTTCCAAAACAGCACCGGCCACCAGGTTGGGAATGCTGCCCAAAGGCCCCAGGGCCTTAAAATACTCTGCGAAAAGGGCTGCGTTGGCGGCTATCAAATTGTTTTTTATGAACATGGCATGGAATTCCGCTGTGTACACATAGGCATCCAGCAGGTACATCAAATGCCGGGCCAGGAAAAAAAGACCGATGCTCAGGCAAAAAACCCCTCCCAGGACCAGGCCCTTACGGCCCAGGGAAGCGGTACAGTCTTCCAGAGTGCACTCATCTTTTCTTTGCCGGGCCAAGATTTTGGGGTCGCAGTTCCGGACCCGCTGGACCACCGGTAGAATGGTTTTTTTAAATTGGTGTTTGAGCCGTATGCGGTGAAGATAGGTAAAGGGGGCAGAGGCCACCCTTGGCCCGCCATCAAGGCTTTTCTTCGTATCAAAGATCAGGTCGGCCAGGTGAAGTGTGGGGGTGACCCGGTTGAGGAATCCGGCACAGCCGGCGCAATAGGTCACCATGTGGCTGCCCTTGGCCTCTTTTTGCCGGACCCGTCCCCATGTTTTGGCCAGGTCCGGCCGTACACATCCCACACTGCCGCCCTCGCCGCAGCAGAGGGTCTGCCTTCCCTGGTGGTGCATCTGGGTCTCGGCCATGCCCATCCGGTCCACCAGACTGCGGACTGCTGTTTGGGCTGCTGTGTTCAGGCGCAGGGGGCAGGGGTCGTGTACCACAAGTTCTCCCTTTCCCACAGCTTGTTTGGGCAGGTCGTGACCGTCCATGATTTCGTACACGGTTGTCACCTGGAGCCCCTTTCCATGGGATGCAAAAATCTTGTAGCAGTTGGGGCAGGCCACCCAGACGTTTTTAATATGGTTTTTTTTCAGATAGGCCAGCATTTCAGAAAACATGAAGTCAAAGTGGTCCTGCCGGCCCAGGTCATGGCTGATTTTGGTACAGCAGTCCAGGACAATACCCAGGGAGGGTACAAGGGTCTGCAGGTGCCGGAACATCTTCCAGGTGGTTTCAGGCCGTGTGCCGGGCAGGGTGCAGCCCGGGAAGAAGATGGTGTCACATCCATGGGGCAGGCCGTACCAGGAAAACAAAGGAGAGCTGCCCTTTTGTTCATAGGAGAGGATCCCCTTGTACTTGGACAGGTCCTTCCTTCCGGTTGCCATGGCCTGTTTCCGGGCCAGAAAAAACAGGCGGCCGGGATCCAGTTGTTCAGGGCAGACCGCAGAACACAGGTTGCACAGGCTGCATTCAAAGGCCTTTGCCTGGCCTGCGTCCCGGGTCATGTCAAAGGATTCCAAAAGCTGTTTGGGGGTGCCGTAACTCTCAAGAAAGGCGCATTGACTTTTGCAGGCCCCGCAGTCTGTGCAGGATGTCTGCATCTGCTCAAGGGCCCGGATAAATTCAGATCGGGTAAATTCAGATCGGGTAAACTCCGATTGGGAAAATTCCGGGCAATTGGTACTTGCTCCCTGTGCTGCAGGCGTCTTTCCTTTGCCCGAACGGTTCTGGAAGGCGTTCAGCAATTTTTTTGTCACCAGGGGAAAAAGTCCCAGCAGGGCCAGGGACCCGATGAGGCCTGGAGAGATGATCCCTGCCAGGGAATCGATACGGGCGATCTGGCTGCCGGCATTCACATAGATAAAGGTTCCGGGCAGCATGCCCAGCTGGGATACCCAATAAAAGGTCCGCAGCCGCATGGGGGTCAGCCCCATGGCCATGTTGATCACAAAAAATGGAATCACCGGGATCAGGCGCATGGAAAACAGGTAAAAAGCCCCTTCCTCTTGGATGCCGTTGTTGATCCGCTCCAGGCGGTCTGAAAATTTTTTCTGGATCCAGTCGCGCAAAAGATACCGGGACAAAAGACAGGCCAGGGTCGCCCCGATGGTGGAGGCAAAGGAAATGATCAAAGTTCCGGGCAGGGCCCCGAACAGGGCACCTGCCCCAAGTCCCAGGATGGCGGCTCCCGGCAGGTTCAGGGCAATGGCTGGTATATAAACGGCCAGAAAGCTGCTGATGATAAAAAAGGGACGCTGGGTATACATCTCCTGGAACCTGTCCCTGGAGTCTTTTATAAATTCCAGGGTCAGGTATTTCTGGAGCCCCAGCACAAAAAACAAGGTGACCAGCCCTGCGATCAGGGCCAGGAGCAGCATTTTTTTAAGGGTCTTGGATTTCATGATCTGCCTCTTTGGTTTAACCATCAGGACATCAGGGGGGTAAAAAAACGGGCCCCGAATTCAATGGCCTCTTCCAGGTCAAAGACTTGTCTGTTTTCAGGGTCCTGGGACAACCATTCTTCAGCCACAGCCCTGTCTGTTAAAAACATCATTTCCGTGCACAGGCTGTTGGCACAGCAGGAACAGCCATTTGCCGCCCCCCAGAGGATGCCGAAGCAGATGCTGCCGGCTGTTTCCGGATTTTCAATGCGGTTGCCGGCCATCTGGATGGACACAGGGGTCTGGGTGACCCTGCACACCGAATAAATCTGTGCTTTCCGGTTAAACATGGGGGCAATGGACAGGGCATCCAGGGCACACATGGCGTGGACCGTGTGTCCGTTGATCCGGACTTTGTGTTCCCGCTGTTCCATGGTGAATGGATAGGCTCCCACAGGCTCTCCGTCATGGGAAAAAACCGCCATGTCCTTTTCCGTCAATATGGCAATGGCTGCTTCCACATTATCGGTCTGGGACGCCATTTCATCCCTTGTCAAAATTCTTCCCTGATTCACAAAAGAGTGGAGCAGGGTCTGGTGCAGTTGTTTGATATCGGGTTGGCAGCTGTCCTGGTTTGCCTTTAATGGTAAAACAGCATTTAAACGGTCCAGGGCCTGATCTATTTTTGGGTTCATTGTCTCTTCCCTGTGTGGTGTTATATCCGCTGCCCGGATTTTCTGCAGGTTTTCACTCCCCTGCCCGGGCAGAAAAAACTTAGATATATCCCAGGGAAAAACCCCTGGTCCAATGGATAGTTTGGATGCGTTTTCCGGATCTGTATTGAAAATATGAATAGTAAAGAAATGCCGGTGGTATTGGGAGTTGTGTTTTGTCCATGCCATTGATGTCAATTGTGTTATAATGGCGGCCATGAACAGAAAAATTGAATTATTGGCACCCGGTGGAGATATTGATTCCATAAAAGCGGCCATCCTGGCAGGGGCAGATGCTGTGTACTGCGGTCTGAACAGATTTAACGCGAGAAACCGGGCTGCCAACCTTACTTTTGAGACCTTAAACGGTATTTTATACCTTGCCCATAAAAATGGCTGCCAGGTTTTTCTGACCCTAAATATCCTCCTGGTGGAAAGTGAAATTCCAGCCCTTGTGAGCTTGCTGAACAAACTGGTCAATACCGGTATTGATGGCATCATTGTTCAGGATTTAGGGGTGTTTTATCTTGTATCAACCTATTTTAAAGGCCTTAAAATTCATGCCTCAACCCAGCTGAATACCCACAATGAAGGCCAGATAAAATTTTTGGCCAAATTGTCGGCCAAACGGGTGAACCTGTCGCGGGAGCTAAGTATTGATGAGATAAAAGCATTAACCCGGGCCGGGCATGAAAATGATATTTTGACGGAAGTATTTGTCCATGGCTCCTATTGTATCTCTTTTTCAGGCATCTGCTATATGAGTTCAGTTCTTGGCGGAAAATCCGGAAATCGCGGCATGTGCAGTCAGCCCTGCCGCGAGCGATACCTCACAACGCCTGAAGGTAAAAATTATCCCCTGAACCTTAAAGACAATTCAGCCTATTTTGATCTGGAAGAACTGGCTGGTGCAGGGGTTGACGCCATAAAGATCGAAGGCAGAATCAAGAAGTTTGACTATGTCTTTACGGTGGTGAACAGCTGGAAAAAACAACTCCAACGGTTTGATGCCCAAGACAGGCTTGGCACTGACAATTCCGATCTTTACAAGGTCTTTAACCGGGATTTTTCAAATGCCTATTTAAAGGCAGATATCAACAAACACATGTTTATTGACCATCCCCGGGACAATTCAATCACCCATCTTTCTGACATTCATACCTATTCCACCCAGGAGAAACTGGAAGCGGGCAAAACAGCGCTTTATGAAGAAAAACAAGAAACGGCACTTCGTGTTAGAGAGAAGATCGATCGGTTAAGCATCGCTAAAGTTCCTTTAACCATAGGTATTTCTGGAAAACACGACAGGCCCTTAACCGTGTCTGTAAAAACGCCGGACACTTCTTTTGTTGTACTTTCAGATACAACGCTTGTCGAAAAAACCGGGGCCGGCAGGGCTGGGTGCCTGAATCACACGTTTTTATCGGAAAGACTCAAAGCCTTAAATGACACGCAATATTATATTGCGCATCTTGAATTGGATAGGCTTCCAACCAATCTGTTCATGTCGTTTAAGGCCCTTACTGCAATTAAAAAACAAATTTTATCCCTTTTAATCGGTTCAAAAGAAATCATGGACCCAATTGCGGTTCCGCTCTTAAAAACAGAAAATACAATCAAAAGCCCCCCTGCTCTTTGTGTATTGATTTCTTCCCCCGAGGATGTGTATTTGTGTCAGGAAAGCGGTGCGGAGTTTTTTTTTCAACTTCCCAATTGTTTTGAAAATAAAACAGCCGGGTTGATCGATCTTTTTTTGAAAAACAATAAATTAATTCCCTGGTTCCCGGCTGTTTTAATCGGAGAAAACTATTGGGCGGCTCTGGAATTTTTGCAAAAGGTGAACCCCAAACGGATCGTAACCAACAATACCGGCATTGCCTATGAAGCTTATAAAAAAGGAATTTCCTGGATAGCAGGGCCCTATCTTAACCTGGCCAATTCCTTTGGCCTCTTGTGTTTAAAGGAAAATTTTAAGTGTTACGGGGCATTTATTTCAAATGAACTCAATAAGTATCAGATAAAAACCATTGTTCCTCCCGAAAACTTTAAACTTTATTATCGTATCTATCATCCGATTTTACTTATGACCAGCCGGCAATGTCTATTTCACCAGGTTATCGGGTGTGAAAAAAATGCAATTGATGAAGATTGTCTTCAAACCTGTCACAAAGCTTCATCCATTACAAATTTAAAAAAGCGTCCTCTTTTCATTGAAAAAACAAAAGGGAACTATCATTGTATCTATAACCATAAAAATTTTTTGAACACGGATATTGTTACGGATTTACCGGATTTTTTTACCGGGTTTCTCATTGATTTAAGGCAGATAAAAACCCAGACCCAATCTGGGACGGATAAATCCGGCATTATAGCGTTGTTTGAACGGCTTCTCAAAGGAGATCCGGATTCAAAAAAAGAGATCACCCAAAGGATTCATCCCTCAACCAACCTGCAATATCAAAAAGGAATCTAAAAAAGATTAAATGCGTCTTGTCATATGTTCGTTGGTGATTTTTGGGTTCCTGATTTTTCGGCGCCAAGGGCCAGCAGCAATTGGGCAAGATAATAGGTTGTCATCACCCAAAAACTGGAAAGATACACCGGAGAAACAAACAATGTGTAGGCAATGATCGAATCGGAAAGTATAAAAAGAAAAGCCCCCGCCATTACCAGTGGGTGGTTGGATTCTCCTGTGCAGGCAGTGATTCCCATGACGGAAATAACACCCAGGTACAGGTATATCGGCAGCATCATGGTGCCTAAGGTCGGAAAAAGAAAGATCCCAAAAGAGATTGAATAGAGAAAAATAACACCCAGGGCAAGTTTTCTTCCGGTATTCAGTTTCGGCTTGCCCAGAAAGACACCAATATAAGACAGATGGGCCATGGTGAAAAAGCCCATGCCGATCATAAAAAACCCCTGGGAATGGAACTCAAGAAAAATATCTCCAAAACCGGACAGCAGAAATCCCAGGAAAAGCAGTTTCCCCTTTTTCCCGTGAATCCTGCGCCATGCAAAAATAGAAAGGCAGAAGATGGGGATGGATTTAACCACATAGCTCAGTGGATAAGGTCGCAAATGCAGCGTCAGCATGTATGCTGCTGCAAAACAAAAAAAGATCCATTGCAAGGCCTTGTCGACATGTTTTGTGGGCATTTGGGCTCCTTTTAACGGCAAAGGTCTAAACCGGGACAAAGGTTCTTGTTTTTTACGTTTAATCAATTCACCGGCGCCGGTCAAGGAAGAAAAAGGCTCCTTTTTTATTTCTTTTGTTTATCTGTCCGGTGGACCTCAATTTATCATGGCAATTGTATTTTTATGGCATCATTTGTGCTAAGTCTTCCATGGGGGATAGCGTCTGCCACCGCAACCCAATATAAAGGAGCTGGAACGAAAGATGACAGATGATGACTACCAGGTATTGGTTGATTTTTTTGATGGGTATACCTCAGGGTTTATCACCCGGAATACCAATGCCCACCCCCATATAACCAAAAAAGAACACACGGCCCGGGTGGTCGAAAACATGGTGTTCCTGGGAAAAAGCCTGGGTCTTGCCCGCCAGCAGATGAGAATGGCAAAGGCTGCGGCCCTGCTCCATGATATCGGGCGTTTCCATCAGTTTGAGACCTATGGCACTTTTTCAGATTTTGCTTCAAAAAATCACGGGGCCTTGGGCGTGGGGGTGATCCGGGAACACAGGCTTCTGGCAACTTTCCCAAAAGTTGAGAAAAGACAAATTCTCCGGGCCATTGCCCTGCACAATGCCTATCAACTGCCCTTTGGGATGGATGGGGAGAGCCGCTTTTTGACCCAATTGCTGCGGGACGCGGACAAACTGGATATTTTCAATGTGGTGACCCGAAAATACCGTGAGGCAGACACAGCGGAAAACGGGTATCTCACCCACAATCTTAAGGATGACGGCCAGATTTCCAAGACACTCATGGACCAGATTTTTAAAAAACAATTGATAAACAACCACCAGGTTCAGTCTCTGAACGATCTGAAACTGCTTCAGATCAGCTGGATGTTTGACCTGAATTTCAAAGAAACGATACAGCGGGTGGACGATCTTGGGTATATTCCCCTGATCCTTTCCACCATGCCGGACTCAGCACATCTGGCCGTCCTGCTTGATTTTATGAAGGCCCATATGGTTGCAAATTAAGAAACTCGGAAAAATAAACCCCTCCAAAATGGGACGCAGATCGGCCCGGGTTTTCAGGTGAAAATGGTCAAACAGGCCCCGGCCAGGGCAAGGACGATGGCAAAGGCTTTGTTGACGGTGATTTTTTCTTTCAGGAAGATGGCTGCCAGGATAAAGATGAAAATGGTGGACATTTGGTTTAAGATGGCGGCCTGGGAGGCACTGGTGTACTTCATGCCCGCAACCCAGCACAAAAGGGCGATGTAGTTTCCGCACACCGAGGCTGGAAAGGCCGTGAGCCAAGCCCTGGAGAATTTGAGTTCATTGAAATAATGCCGGCGGTTGGGGTGACAGACCAAAATGACCAATAGGGAGATACAGCCGGCTGTCACCCGGACAAGGGTTGCCCAGAACACATTGGATTGTTCCAAAACTTCCTTGATCATGACAATGCCAAAGGCAACGAAGATCATGGACAGAATTCCGGAAACAATTCCCCCAAGATCGCTTTCGGAACCTTTGTTCCGGTCGGCCATTTGTTTTTTTTTCATGGACCCCACCAAAATTGCGGACAATACCAGAATACTGCCCATGATCCCGCCCAAACCCAGTTTTTCCCCCAGAAGGATATAGGAAAAGAACAGAACACTTGGCAGGTAGAGGCATTCCACAATTGCTACAAGGCTTGCCCCCAGCTTGTTCAAGGCCATGAAAAAGAAAATGTCTGCAAGGGTAATTCCCAGTATCCCGGACAGGGACAACAGCAGCCAGTCCTTCAGGGGGGCTGCCGGGAAAAAGGGAATCTTTAACACCAGCATGGTTCCAAGGATCAGAATCAGGGCCACGCAGCTTTTGTAGATATTCAGGGACAGGGGGGAAAAAACATCCCCGCTTTTTTTAAATAAAATTACGGCCAAGGCCCAGAAAAAGGCAGAACTGATGGCAAACAGGGATCCCAGCACGCGTTATGGCTCAGCCGTAAAGGCAAATTGGCCTTTGAGGTGGGGGAGACCTTTTTTTGTATCCCGGAGTTCAAAGTTGATCCGGGTTTTGTTCGGGTGGTTCTGTTCAGCCGGCATTTTTACCGGCTCATATCCCAGGGTAATGGTTGCGGGCATGAAGATGGGAAGCTTGAATGCCGCATCCGCGCTTAGGGGGTAGTGGGTGCCAAAGGCGTTCTCCATGCTTGCCATCACCCGGGCAAAGCTCCACATGCCATGGGCAATGGGGTGTTTAAACCCCAGCAGTCTGGCTGTAAACCCATAGAGGTGGTGGGGGTTGTAATCTCCTGAAACCCTTGCATATTTCCGGCCCGTATCCCGGGGTACAAAAAGGGTCTCTTTTGTCTCAAGAAAAGGATCTTCTTCTGTCCGGGGGCGGTTTTCCCGGGACGCTTTTATCTTGCTTCGGGTGAAGAAAGTTGAGATCCCCTGCCACACGACCTCTTTGCCAGCCAGGGCCTCCAGGAAAAACTGGGTCCGGATTCCCTTTGGGGTCTTTGTGAATCCATGGAGCCGGCAGGACAAATCCAGGGTCTGGTCAATTGTTACCGCCCGTTTCAGCTCAAAGGACTGGCCGACCTGGATCAGGCCCATGGGATTGATGGGGAAATGGGAGGTGGTGATAAATTTTCCCAGAAGCCCGATGAACAGGGTCTGGATATAGCTGGCAGGGAGGGTATTGTCAAGGGTTGAAAAACCGCAGACCCTTTGGTAGCGGTGAATTATTTCTTTGTCGGGTTTCACACCAGTGAACACAACTCGGGCCTTTGAAAGAACAGCCGTATCCTTCAGGGTGGAAGGCCGTACCAGGGACAGCAGAAAGATTTTAAAAAACAGTATTTTTATGGACGGTATTTTTTCAAGTCTCACCAGGATTTCAGGGTCAGCCAATTCAAACAGGGTTATCTCTTCAGTAGCATCCATGGGGGGTATCCTTTTTGTTGGAATAAAGGCAATCACTTTACCCTTGTTTGTTGGGGAAGTCAATATGCCGGGTTTGAAAATTTGTTGTAAATATAAGAAGTTATCTGTTTTATTTCCCAGGAAGGCTATTTTTTATTGACCAACCGAAATCAAGGGTATATGAGCAAAGACGAAATAAAAATTAAAAGGGAATTTTGTGTTTTCAATGGTTTCTTGTTCATTCTTTGATTAAATCATTGTAACCTGACCAAAAAAAATGTTATTTTACTTCGTATCCGGCAGATATGGAACGCTTGTACCTGCCCGGCAATGTGATTCACATCAATTTTCAAAGAAAACAAACATCCGGAATAGGAGTTTAAATGGAAATCCAACCCGATAGCCGCCTTCCCGTATCAGCAGGTGCTTATATCATCAATAAGGCCCAGAGTGTGAAACTCAATCCCAGTATTTTATACGAAGCCGTGATTGACCTGGCTTCCGAAGGGCTGGTGACCGCCAATTGTATTAATATGGCAGCCGGAATTCTGCTCAATGACCTGGGGCTGCCCGATTACTTTTTTGAAACCATTACCAAGGAATCCCTGAAACATATCCTGGCCTCCATTGCCAAGAGCATCAAACTCCAGGATGACCGGGTGGTGCTCAATTCCTGGGTGGCGGACATTGATTTTGATCTGAACCAGGGCAGCCAGATCCAGCGGGTCAGGATTGCCACCCAAGAAACCCGGGACAATATGGAGAGTGTTTTGAATACCCAGCTTTCAGGGCATCGCCGGGAATATTATTATAACCCTGAAAGCCAGTATTATACCTATGTGTTTCGCCCGGAGACAGTGGCGGATTTTGCGGAATCCGATTTTGCGGATTCCCGGTTCCTGTTCAGCCTGGACCAGGACTATGGAACCACTCCCCGCCTGACCCGGAACCGGTACGAGAAGTTTCTGGAAAAGGTATCCACAGCTGTGATTCCACTGATTGAGGTGTTCAACCTCTCGGATATCGGGGAAATACGTTTCATGTTCAATTCTGATTTTGAGCGCCCCCAGCTGCAGGTGTTGCGAAAACTCTTTGCCGACCACGGGCTTGTGATTACCCGGGCCTATTGGGAGCCCTACCATGCCCAGTCAACGGTAGCCTCATCCATTTGTTCACTTTATGTCCAGGGGGAATTGTCCCGGAAAATGGAAGTTGCCCTGGTGGACGATCTGCGGGCTTTTTTATGCTTTGCCGCAAGCCCGGTCACCCGACTCTATGTGGAAGAAAAATTAAGTTTTCAGGAGATGCTTTTTGCCGGCAATCTGATTGATTTAACCCATATGTTCATATTTAAGGAACGGGGGAACCAGACAGACCGGGAGATCATGGACAGCCTTGCCAGCGTTGATCATCAGGAGGCCTTTTCCGCCCGGATCCACGAGTCCAACAAGTTTACCTATGTGTCCCGGATGATCATGGATATGGCCTGCGAGCATCCGGATCTGATTGCCTTTTTGTACGGGCTGTTTGAACGAAAATTCAATCCGGGAACGCCCTGTGATCTGACCATGGAAGTTCTTTCAAAAAAACAGGCCGAGTTTAACCGGATGCTGTCCATGCGGTTCATGGATTTTCGTCTGGGCCATGATATTTTCACCTTTATGTTTAAATTTATTCCCGCCACCCTGAAAACCAATTTTTATAAAGTCGAGAAACGGTCTTTTTCCTTTCGCATGGACAATAGTGTTTTGGATCCCCTGGTGTTTAAGCAATTTGTATACGGGATTTTCTTTGTTAACGGTCACTATGCCTGTGGCACCCATTTGCGGGCCGATGATATCGCCCGTGGCGGTTTGCGCCTGATCCGGGTGTCTCCCACCAATCATGCCATGGAGCTGGACAATGCCCTGTTGCTCAATTATGCCCTGGGCCCCAAAGCCCAGCGGCTCAAGCACAAGGATATCTGTGAAAGCGGCTCAAAGGGGGTGGTGGTGCCCCATACCATCTATGCCGGATACAGCATGGATGCCCTCTACGACTACACCGAAGGGATCATGGATCTCATGTTGCCCGATGGGGCGGTGGTGGATCATTACGGCCGTCCGGAAATGGTTTTTTTCGGACCCGACGAGGGAACTGCTCCCTTGATGGATGCCGTGGCATACCGGGCCAGGGAGAAGGGATATCCCTATTGGCGGACCATTACCACGGGCAAGAGCTTTGGTATTCCCCACGATACCTACGGCATTTTGAAAAACGGAGATCTGTTCGGGCTTTCGGCCAACAAGAACAAGAAGACCGAGCTTGCGATCAACGGGAAAACCATGGCCGTGACAACGGACATGGAGGATATCTATGCCCATATCGGCGGAAAGATCCAGATCAGCGGCATGACCACCACCAGCGTCATGGGAGCCTTCAGAACCCTCATTGCCCATTACGGCTGCAAAGAAGAAGACCTGAATCTGATGATGACAGGCGGCCCTGACGGGGATCTGGGCTGCAACGAGATCCAGTGTTACAAGGGGAAGATCTGCCTGATCATTGACGGGGGGTCTGTTCTTTTTGATCCCGACGGGCTGGACAAAAAAGAGCTGATGAAAATTGCCTTCATGCGCCATTCCTCTCCCCGGGTTAATTCTTTGGGATATCCGGTTGAAAAGCTTGGAAAAGACGGATTTCAGGTCCGGCTTAAGGCCAAGAACATTACCCTTCCAGACGGCAGTTTTGTGGACGACGGGGCCATGTTCCATAGAAATTTTCTCACGGACCCCAGCAATCGGAAATATATTGAAAAGGCCGATATCAAGGCCTTTATTCCCTGCGGGGGGTTCAAGGACACCATCAACCACGCCAATGTGCGGCAGTTTGCAAGTCTGTTCAATGAGCTGCGTTTTATTGTGGAAGGGGCCAATGTCTTTTTTGATGATACTGCCAGAAGATTTATTGCCGGTTCCACAAAGATCCTCCAGATCAAGGATACCTCGGCCAACAAGGGAGGGGTCTTTTCCTCTGCCGTGGCCGAGGTGCTCACGGCATTTTTATTTGAAGATGACTATGAAAAACGCCTTTTGGAAGACACGGACAACCGCTGGGCGCTGATCCGGGATATCATCACCCTGGTCGATACCTATGCCGGGGCGGAAACCGATATGCTCATCAAAATCCATGAAAAAGATCCCTCTGTTCCCTTGTTTGTGCTGTCCGAGAAAACAAGCGAGCAGATTTTTGCGTTTCAGAAAATTGTCGGCGAAAACCTGGAAAGCGTCCTGGCAGACGAGAATCTGCTGTGGCAGGTATTGAAAGCTTATATCCCGGGGATTCTGGTAAAAAATCTGGGGCAGGAGACTATTTTGGGGATACTCAATTCGGAAAAATTGTCCGCCTATCGCAATGCGATCATTACAAAGAAATTGTCTGCCGTGGCATTTTATCAAAATGGTCTGGAGTGGGATGCCTATGTGGCCGCCGCAAAATCCGATTTTATAGGGACAGTTAATGCCTTGTTCGCCTCATAAAGGCCGGTTATGGAGGGAGAAGTATCTATAAAACGTTAACAGAGAACAGGAGTCGAAAATGGGTACAATAATGGACATTGTAACGGCAAGAGACCCCTATGAGAAAGAATTCCATCAGGCTGTCACCGAGGTTGTGGAATCCGTGAAACCGGTTCTGGACAGTAATGCCGAGTACCGGCATGCAGGGATTATGGAACGACTGGTTGAACCCGAACGGGTGATTGTGTTCCGGGTCCCCTGGGTGGATGATCAGAACAAGGTCCAGGTCAACCGGGGGTTCAGGATACAAATGAGTTCCGCCATAGGGCCTTACAAAGGGGGGTTGCGGTTCCACCCTTCTGTTAATCTCTCTATTTTAAAATTTCTGGCCTTTGAACAGGTGTTTAAAAATGCCCTGACCACCCTTCCCATTGGCGGAGGAAAGGGCGGTTCTGATTTTGATCCCAAGGGAAAATCCGATTTTGAAGTGATGCGGTTCTGCCAGAGTTTCATGTCCGAACTCTTTCGCCATCTGGGGTCCAATACCGATGTACCGGCCGGTGATATCGGGGTTGGCGGCAGGGAAATCGGTTATTTGTTCGGCATGTACAAAAAACTGAAGAACGAATTCTCCGGGGTGCTGACCGGGAAAAGCCTCAACTGGGGCGGCAGCCTGATCCGGCCCGAGGCCACGGGGTACGGATCCGTCTATTTTGCCGATGAAATGCTGGCCACCCATAAGAAAAGCCTGAAGGATAAGGTCTGCCTGGTATCGGGGTCCGGCAATGTGGCCCAGTACACCACCCAGAAGATCAATCAGCTGGGGGGAAAAGTGGTGACCCTGTCCGATTCGTCCGGGTATATTTACGATGAAAAAGGGATTGATGAGGCCAAACTTGCCCATGTCATGTACCTTAAAAATGTAAAACGGGACCGGATCAAGGCCTATGTTGAAAAATATCCAGAAGCGGTTTTTACGGCCGTTGATACCAGTGCCGATCATAACCCCCTCTGGGCCCACAAGGCCGATTGCGCCTTTCCTTCGGCCACCCAGAATGAAATCAACGGGAAGGATGCCCAGACGTTGGTCAAAAACGGGATTACCACGGTTTGCGAGGGTGCCAACATGCCCACCACCCCTGAGGGCATTGAGGTTTTTCTTGGCAACAAGGTTCTCTATGCACCAGGAAAAGCTGCCAATGCAGGCGGGGTAGCTGTTTCCGGTCTTGAGATGTCACAAAATTCCATGCGGCTCAAGTGGTCCAGACAGGAGGTGGAAGCAAAACTCAAGGGGATTATGCACAGTATCCACAAGGCCTGTATGGGGGCCGCAGAAGCGTACGGAACCCCGGGCAACTACGTCAATGGCGCCAATATCGCCGGATTTGTCAAGGTGGCGGATGCCATGATGGACCAGGGGATTGTCTGACGCCCTATAAATCTTTTATATAGGGCGCGATCATGGACAATTCATTGGGCCTGGCCTGCCGCCAGGAAATGGTATACAGGGTCTTGTCGGAAAGCTTTCTGTCCGGATGCAGCTGGGCCACCTGGATTTGCTCGGCCAGCTCTATCCACAGGGTTTTCTCAATATCAAGGCCATAGGCCATTGATATTTTTGTGGCAAAATTATCAATATAATTTCTCAAAGAGGTGTTCATGGGTTCCGTGGTTTTCTGGGACTTGAATATCACGGCAATGGGGAAAAGATATGCGATGGCTTTGGTGTTGTCCCCAAGTTTGACAATTCTGACCCGGTAGGATCCCGGCCACCAGGATATGGGTTTTTCTCCGGCTTTGCTCTTTCCATCCCATTCATAGGAGATATCATGAAGAATCATCGTTCCTCCTCCTTTGGTATCTGTTTTGGGTTAAACCATTGCCCTTCGGCAGGCATGGGCGAAATCTTCGGGATAGCATCCGCTGATCCATCGAAGCTGTGCTTCGGAAAAGGTTCCCGGGGCATAGGGAAGCTTCGGGATAAATGCATATACTAGATGCTGTCTTGTGCCCGGTCTGTCAAAGCGGCCGCCCAGTTCAATGGCCGTGACCATCTGGGCCCCCAGGCGTTCAAGCACCTGGATGGCAATGCGCATGGCATGGTCCAGGGCTTTTCTCAGTGGGGTGTCAGCTTCCAGAACGCTGCTGCAGGGGGTTTTGGTCATAAGCTGAAGCTCCCATTCACTGACCTGGGCTTTGGGGGCAAACAAGATCACCTGGTCATTTTCATGGACAATGAGCGAAGATTGGCCGATCTTTTTCCCGTCTGTGCGTTCATTGTTTTGGATGGCCCCAAGATAGGCGTCAAAAAAATGGGTGCCCGTGGACGCTTTGAAGTCATTGATAAAATCCGTTACCAGATCACCGCAGGAAAAACAGGCATAGTCATTTCCCCGGGTGTCTGTTATTTTTTCGGGCACCAGGCTATTTTGCTGGTGAATCATCTGGTGGGAGGCGTGGAGCCTGTGGCCGGACTGGGCCATTCCGAAGCCAAAATTCCATCCCCACAAAGCGCTGTTAAAAAAAAGCGGTTTTTTCGGATCTGACCCAAGTGCCCGGACAATTGATTTGCGAAGCGCCTCCAGTTCGTCCGGGCAAAGGCATTTGCCGGAAGGCGGCAGGGCAATGCCAAGCTGGTCTGCCACCCGGACATAGACCCGCTGGTAATAAAGATGGCGCAGGCCGGTCATGTCTTCGGATGTCAGATCCCTTGCCCTGTAACGGATGGCATCATCGGCCATGTTGGATGCAAAATGACCCCAGGGGATATAGGAGTTGCGTCTCAGGTATTCAAACACATGGGCAGGACTGCCTTTGGATCCATGCTCCCCAATGATTTCACTTCTTCCCTGGACCCCGGGCCTGAGAACCAGGGCCTTTTTATAGGCATCGGGCAGGTATGGGTTGTTGACCAGCACCTCAAATACCTCCTGGTCGTAGACGTCCGGGATGACACTGCCATCTTTTCGGGTTGTGTATCCAATGCCCCAGGGCACATCGGATCCCTGTTCAAACAGGAGATTGCAGGCTTTTCGGGCCAGGAGCACAAGCTCCCGGGGATCAGTGGAGGCCTGGGCCAGGGCAAGGAGAAGGGGGTGGGGCAAGAGTGCCAACAGCCGTTCTTTGTCTTGGGACCCAAGTTCCGGGCGCCACTGGTCAAGGCTTTGGAGCAATGAGCAGGGGGCGGGCAGGGGGATACCGATGGTTTCGGGTCGGCCGGCATGGCTGTCTGCCCAGGCGGAATTGATAAAGGTGGTGCCCCTGAAGGGGAAGGGGTTGGCAATTTCAAATATCGTGTCTGCACACGGCTCCCGGACAACTCCTTTGGGAAAATTTATCAGGTTGTCAACAGGGGTGCTGTCGGAAAGCTGTCCCAAAATTTCAGGATAGGCATTCTCCCTGAGGTTTTTAACCTCAAATTCGGGATGGTGGATACCCACCCTGAAAACACCCGAAGGATCCACACAGGTTCTTGGTTTCATTATAATTCCGGCGCAGTCGGCGGCACCAGACAGACAAAGGCAAAATCCTTGTCTGCGGTATTGCGGAACTGGTGTTCCACATTGGGGGGGACAAAAATTGCCGAACCTTCTGACAACGAATGCCATTGGCCGTCCATAAAGACTTCTCCTGTGCCTTTGTGGACAAAAACCTCGTGTTCCCAGGGGTGGCTGTGTTTGGGGGTATGCCCCTTTGATCCCATTTCAAAAAGGCGCATGGAAAAATTATTCGCCCCGTCTTCCCGGCCGATCAGCAATCGCCCTGCGACATTTTTCACCATGTCATTGTCCATGGTCACGGGTAATATATCTGTATAATTGATCACTTTCATTGATTTATCTCCTCAAGGGGGTTATCTGTCTTCTTAAGATAAAAATATGCGATTCAATGGGGCGTTGTCAATAAAACTATTTGATAGTGTTTATAGGAGAGAACCATGGCAGGAAAATTCAGTGTGGCGACAGCAGATCTGACAAGGAAATGTGATTCGCCTGTTTTTGTATTTAAAACCACCCAAGATCTGGAACCCCTTGATACGGTCATCGGACAAAAACGGGCAGTGGAGGCCATTGATTTTGGTCTGAATATGAAGGGCCCGGGATACAATATATTTGTTACAGGATATGAAGGAACGGGAAAATCCAGTATCGTGAAGGATATCCTCACCCGGCATGCCGCGCAGTTGGAAACCCCGCCGGACCTGTGTCTGGTGTATAATTTTGATGATGAATACTGCCCGGTCGCCCTGGAAATGAAATCCGGTACAGCCGCTGTCTTTGCCCGGAGAATGGCAAGGTTTGTGGAAACCCTGAAAATCAAAATTCCCAGGTCCTTTGAATCCGATAGGTTCCAAAGAACCAGAAAAGAGACCCAGGAAAAATATACGGATCAGCAGAACTTGATTTTTACGGAAGTTGAGACCTTTGGGGCCGCCCTTGATGTGGGAATCCTGCAGACGGAAAAAGAATACCAGGCCGTACCCATCAAGGAGGGGCAGCCGATTCCTGCCGAGAAATATCAGGCCTGTGATGAACGGACAAAGGCGGTCATCCAGGCAAATTTGGCAAAGGTCCAGGACAAACTGAACCTTGCACTCAGGGAGATGGGAAAGCTTGCCCGGGAAATGAAAAAAGAATTCAAAAAACAGGTGGAGGAACAGGCATTCTCCATCGTATCCCGGCAGATCGAAACCATGGAAGACACCTTTGGCCACAGTCCCGGAATCGAAGTTTATTTAAAAAATGTCCAAAGGGATATTGTTGAAAATGTGGCATTGTTTTTGGAAGCAGGAAACTCCCAGGCCGAGCAGGGGCTTTTGATGATGGCCGATTCCCTGATCGCCCGCTACCGGGTGAATGTTTTGTGCGACCGGAAAAACGAAAAAGGGGCGCCGGTCGTAGTTGAAACCAGCCCCGGGTTTCAGAATCTTTTCGGAAAAATAGAAAGAAATCCAGTGGGAGAATCGGGCGATTTTTCCAAGATCAGGGCCGGATCTGTTTTAAAGGCCCATAAGGGATACCTGGTCCTTGAGATCGAGCCTTTGCTGATGAATCCTCATATATGGGAGACATTAAAGACCACCCTCCAGAATCAGGCCCTGAACATAGAAGATTTGCCGGATCAATCGGCAATGGGCGCAAGTCTTTTAAAACCCCTTCCCATCCCCGTGGATGTCAAGGTTATCCTTTTGGGCAGTTATGAACCGTTTATGGTATTGCAGCAGGAAGATGGCAAGTTTAATAAAATATTCAAGGTCAGGGCGGATTTTGATTACGAGGCGGATCTGACACAAGAGAATGAACTCAAGTATGCAAGGTTTATAGCAAGGGCCTGCAGGGATGAAAATCTGTTACCTTTTACCCCCTGCGGCGTATCGGCCATACTGGAATACGGCAGCCGCATGGTTGAGGACAAGAAAAAACTTTCCCTGAGGTTTGGGCAGGTAACAGGGCTGCTCAAGGAGGCCGATTATTGGGCGAAAAAAGACAGGGCGAATGTGGTCTCCGGTGAATTTGTTTTAAAGGCGATCACTGCCCACAGGTTTCGCCACAATCTTTACGAGGAAAAGGTCCAGCAGGGGTTTGACGATCACTCTATCCTTCTGGATGTCTCAGGAAGCATGACAGGACAGGTCAATGCCCTGGCTGTTTACAGCATAGGGGAGATTGCTTTCGGAAGACCCACACGGATTACGGCCGAATCCTATATGGGAACTCCCGGGATTATCAATGTGGAGCACGAGGCGGATATGTCGGGCCAGACCCACGACAAGGGGGTGATGATTGTTTCCGGGTATGTGGGGCGCATGTTTGCCCAGAATTATCCTTTGAGCGTCAGTATCAGTATCACCTTTGAGCAGAGCTATGACGGCATAGACGGGGACAGTGCCTCTTCAACCGAGCTCTATGCCGTTCTCTCAAGCCTGTCAAATGTTCCAATCCGCCAGGGGATTGCCGTTACAGGATCGGTGAATCAAAAAGGGGAGATCCAGGCCATCGGGGGGGTCAACGAGAAGATAGAAGGGTTTTATGATGTCTGTGTCAAAAAGGGTCTGACCGGCGACCAGGGAGTGATGATCCCGGCTGCCAATGTAAAAAATCTCATGCTCAGGACAGATGTGGTTAAGGCCGTTGGGGAAGGAAAGTTCCATATTTATGCGGTGGCCTCCATTGAACAGGGCATAGAGGTGCTCACGGGTATTCGCGCCGGAAAAGCGGATGCCCAGTTTCATTACCCGGACAAGACCGTGTTCGGCCTTGTTCAGAAAAAACTGGAAAAATACCACGAAAGGTCCCGGGCATTTGAATAGGAGCGATGAGGGTTTGTTTACAAAAAAGAATCATACCCGGTTTGCCCGGCCCTGAACCGCGCAAGTTCGTCAGGGATATCCCTTAAAAACGAGAAATCGGCAAAATCAAACCCCGGTGCCACGGTGCAGCCCATAAGGCTGTAACGGCCAAGGGTGGCAGCCGCCTGCCAGGTGTTGCCGGGTACGACGGCCGCATATCCATTGCCGCCCGGCCCCAGGGTCTTTGCCCCTATCCCGGTGGTCGTAAATTGAATCAATTGAAGGGGGTCCCCTTCATAGAAATTCCAGATTTCATCGTGGATTACCCGGTGGAACCTACTGATCTGGCCTTTTACCAGCAAAAAATAAATATGGGTAACGGCATTTCTTTTTTGGGGGACGCGCCCGGATTGAAGTGTCTGGGCAGACCGGTATATTTCCCTGAAATATCCGCCTTCCGGGTGGGGGGTCAATGCATATTTTTTGATGAGGTTTTCCATTTGCCTATTATCCTTATTGTCGTTAAAGCGTTTTCAAACAACTGGTTCCTTTGCCGGATGTGACCGAATCACATCAAAATATCATCCAAATAAAACCAAATGCAATGCAAAATATTTTGTAGGGGTGTTGGGCTTTATAATTTATGTCTTGACATATAGACATTTTTCTGTCTTTTATAAAACTATACGGGGTTTGGATGAATTTTTAAAAAGAATCGGATGATGCTCCATGGATGAAAAACTTAAAATAAAACAGCTGACGTTAAGAATACCGGAAAACCTTCACAAGGAATTCAAGGTAACTGCGGTAAAAGAGGGCAGAACAATGGGAGACGTTACAATCGAACTTATCCGGCAATATGTGGGAAAAGCATCTGACCCCTGTGATCCATAACCATAAAGGAGGGTGTCATGAAATTTTCAGATTTTTTTGTTCCCAAGTATGTACATTCCAATCCGCAGGTCAGGATTAAATTTATCGGCAAAACAACGGATGTGACCCTATTGGAATCCATCGTCGAAAAAGATCAGGACGGGGAAGTTGTCCAGGCGGCGAGACAGAGAATCCAGGCACTGACCGTTAGTCACACAGAATAAGAAAGCGTTTTTCATTAGTTCTGCCGGTCAATCCTTGATTCAATGGCCCCAATGGCCTCTTCTGCAGCTTCCCTGAGTTCCTGGTTCCCCAGATTCTTTAATCGTTCCTGGAGCCAGCCCTTTGTTTCAAGGTTTCCTGTTTCTCCCAGGGCATAGAGGATATCCCCCTGGATGGGGATATCCTTTTGATCAAAGGCCCTGATTAGCATGGGGCACAATTGCAAGGCCAGGTCCGGGCGTTCTTGTCCAAGGGTTTCCACTACCACCATGGCACCCAGGCGCACGGACCAGGTGTCATCCAGCAACAAGGGGATAAATCCCTCAAATATCCTATCAGCCCGTGCCATTTCCCGAAATATCCAGGAGGCGTCCCCTTTTTCCAGGATGGTCTTGAGGGTTTGGGCAGAAAGCCTTGACAGATCCCGGTGCAGGATCATGGAAAGAACCTCTTCGGGGGCCACGGCACCGGTCCATTGGAAGCCGTTGTCAAGGATCAAGCAGGGGGCAGACATGATTTTGTCCCTTTGGGCTGCTTCCGGAAACAGGGTCCCGTCGATGATATGCAGTGCAATTTTATCCGAGAACACCGCCAGGGGGAAAAGTGTATCGACCACCCCGGGGCAATGGGGGCAATGGGGGGCAACATAGAGGGTCAGGCTGCAGGGAAGGTCAAGCTGGTCTAAGCTTTTTTGGATGGAATCCGACGGCTTGGGTGCCTGTTCCGAGATACACGAGAGTCCCTTCAGAAAAGGGGGCAATTCCCTGCCCTGTGCCAGGGCGGAATAGGTAATATTTGCCTTGAGAAGAAATCCGGGTAAAGATTGCTTTTTGTCAGATGGTTTTACCCGGAGGGAAGGGACCAGGGCGGAAAGCTCCCGTCCAAAGGCTTCAAATTGTTTCTGCTCCCAATGGTCTGTTGAGAGGATGTGAATGAGTTGATTTTGGGTCCTTTTTTTTCCCCAGTCTGAAATGCTTTGTCTGGCAGTCGCATCCATCATGGTGTGTGGTCGCTTTTGGAAAAGGTGCCCAGGGTGTTGCCCCCTTGCTGAACCGTAAGCGCCAAAGCTGCTAATGCCTGTTTTACCAAATTCTGATCCAAAGGTTGCGGCTGGTCGGCGGTGTCTTTTCCAAGGGCGGCGATACCGATGCTGACCGTCAGAGGAACCCGGGTATCGTCTATATCAAAACCATGGTCCCTGATACCCGATAAGATTCTCCGGGCCAGAATGGTGGCACCTTGAAGATCCGTGTTGGGAAGCATAATGCCGAATTCCTGATCCCCGTAACGGCAGACCACATCCAGGTTTCTGACCATTGTCTTAATCAGGGCGGCACTGGTGGAGAGGATTTGATCGCAGGTCTCATATCCATGGGTTTTGATCATGGTTTTATGGTTGTCAAACGCTACCATCAGGATGGACAGGGGAATCTTATATCGCCCGGCTTTATCCATTTCCGTTTTCATTGCCTGGTCAAAACTCTGCCGGTTGTACAGGCGGGTCAGATGATCCCGCCGGGAAATCATGACAATCCGGTCCCTTGCGGCGTTAATTTCCTTTGTCAGTTTTGATCTCTCAAGGGCCTCCCGGATGAGGGCCAGAATATTTTGTGTTGAGATCCCCTCTTTTATAAAAAAATTGTATGCCCCTTCTGCAATAGCCTTTGCACCCATATCCAAACAGGAATTGTCCAGGGTAAAGATAACGGGGATATCCGATTCCAGCCGTGTAAGATAGGACAGAAGCGCAAGCCCGGTTCCGTCGGCCAGGAGGTGATCGATAAAAATGATATCCAACTCCCTTGCAGCGATGATCTCCTTTGCCCGAAAAATGGTTTCGGCCTGTTCGATAACGCAGTTAAGGGCATTATGGAGATAATGCCGGAAAATATCAAATTCGTCCTTTGATCCGGTTACATGGAGAATGGCGCAGGGCCTTTGCTGCCCGGTATCATCGGTCAGGCGGGTCGTCCGTTCCGGGGTGCGGCTCGAAAGGGCAGATATTCTTTTTGTAATCCCGGAGATCTGATCTGCAGCATTCCGGATATGGTTCACCCCCTGGCCCAGGCGTGCAGGAAGATCCCGTGCGTTCTGCAACTGGTAGAGACTGGCCGCAATGTTTTTCAGGGGGGACTGAATCTGGCTGGCAAAGGACGATGAAAACCTTGCCATCTTTTTTCTGGATTCCTGTTCCCCAAGGAAGTTTTTTTGGAGGGACATAATTTTTTTATACACATGGTCCAGCTCGTCAATGCTTTTTGCCACGGCAATTTTGTTTTGGTAAAGCGCAAGAAAAATTTTGAGCCTCGCCTTTAGCATTCCGGGATCAAGGGGCTTGGGAAGAAAATCAACCTGTAGTAAAGGTAGGGACTCAAATACGGCCGGAGGGGCTGAAGATTCGGTAATAATCAGCAGGGGGGGCGCTTCTGAATTCCCAGGGACCGGAAGTTTTGCGGCGATCTTTAAGGCATCGATTCCCAAAAGAGCATCTTCCAGGAGTACCATGGCAAAGTGGTGGGTCCTCATTAACCCAATGGCATCTGTATCAGAGTTGGCCCGGATCATTTTAAGCCCTGGAAAATTCGGCAAAATTTGTGAAACGGCATGGACAGAAGCGTCGGATGCGATGACAAGCAATTGGTCTTTGTTCATCTTCCTTTCCTTTCCCTTCCTTTATATAGAATTGGTGGAATTGAGTCTTTGTATATTTCTTTATCAGAATCCTGCTTTTAAATTAAGGGGAAATCATGTAAATAAATTAAATTGATAAAAAAATTTGAATTCCTATCACAGGTAGATACAAATGACCTTTATTGCAGATCTCCATATCCATTCCAAATACTCCCGGGCCACGGCCAAAAATCTTGACCTGGAAAATCTTTACCAGGCCGCACAGATCAAAGGGATTTCCGTGGTCGGCACCGGAGATTTCACCTTTCCCGCATGGATTGACGAAATTGAATCCAAACTGGAACAGACCGAACCCGGGCTGTTTTCCCTGAAAAAACATATTGCAGACAAAATCGACCAAAGTGTACCCCCATCCTGTCGGAATAAGGTCCGGTTTGTCCTGCAGACAGAGATCAGCAATATTTATAAAAAAGAGGGCCGGGTTCGAAAAAATCACAACCTGGTGTATTTTCCGGATCTTCTGGCCGTTAAAAAATTTAACGCCCGCCTGGATGCCCTCGGTAATATCAAATCAGATGGCCGGCCCATATTGGGCCTGGATGCCAGGGCGCTTTTGGAAATTGTACTGGAAACCAGCGAAGACGGTCTTTTTGTCCCGGCCCACATCTGGACCCCCTGGTTTTCCATGTTCGGGTCCAAATCCGGATTTGACACCATTGAAGCGTGTTTTGGGGATCTGACGCCCCATATATTTGCCGTGGAAACCGGGCTTTCTTCGGACCCGCCCATGAACTGGCGGGTATCGGATCTGGATCAGGTGAGTCTGATCTCCAATTCCGATGCCCATTCCCCGGGCTATCTGGGCCGGAATGCATCGGTGTTCAATACAGATCTGGATTATTTTGCCATCAAAGCCGCCCTTGAAACAAGGGACATGGATGGGTTTAAAGGAACCCTGGATATGTTTCCCCACCAGGGAAAATATCACTATGACGGCCACAGGAAATGCAATGTCAGTCTGAATCCTGCTGCAAGTGCAAACTTAGACGGCATTTGTCCTGAATGCAAAAAACCCTTGACCCTGGGTGTGCTCCACCGGGTCCAGGCGCTTGCCGACCGAAGGGAAGGGTTTGTGCCCGAAAACCGTCAGGGGTACACCAGTATTATTCCCCTTGCGGATATTTTATCCGAGATATGTGACAAGGGGCCCAAGACCCAGAAAGTTGCCGGATATTATCAAAAGGCCATTGAAGCACTGGGTCCCGAACTGCCCCTTCTGACAGATCTTTCCTTTGATGCCATTGAATCGGCCGGGGTGCCCCTGTTGGCAGAGGCCATCCTGCGGATGCGGTCCAATGATATCCGGATTGATCCAGGGTTTGACGGCGAATTCGGCAAGGTGACTATTTTTTCTTCCCAGGAAAAAGAACGCCTCAGGGGAGAGAAACATCTCCTGTTCTCCCTGCCGGCTGCAAAGGCTCCTTTTAAAAAAAAACCTTCTCCTTCTCTGGTGTCGAAAAAGCCGACTTTATCGGCCTTCCCGGCCCATCCTCCGGCAAGGGTTCCCGGTCTTTTGGAAGGATTGAATCCCGGCCAGAAACAGGCCGTTGAATCCGAGAACCGGGCCATTCTGATCCAGGCAGGTCCGGGTACGGGGAAAACCAGGACATTAACAGCGAAAATTGCCCATCTCATCTCTGAAAAGAAAACAGATCCCAGGGCCATCCTGGCCCTGACCTTTACCAACAAGGCCGCCAAAGAACTTGCCCGGCGTATCGAAGCCTTTCTTTCCAAGGGCAGGCCCCCGGTTTTAGCAGCTACCTTCCATGGATTTTGCCTGAAGAGTTTAAAGGAAAATACGGAATTTAACGCAGGCCTGATGGATGAGCCTCTGAGACTGGAATTGATGAAGAAAGCGGTTCAAACCGCGGTTCAACCGGAAGCGTCCAGGGGGTATAAAATCGGGGCAGCCAAGACCCTGCCCGGCCTTTCTCCAAAGAAAATGATAGGCCGTCTGGACCGGCTCATTTGTCTGTGCAAGCAGCAGCTGCTGGGACCGGACGATGATCTGTCTGTTGTAGCGGAAGAACCGGAGGTTTTACTGCTCAAACGCGGATACACAAGCTACGTGGAGCAGTGCCGCCGGATGAACCTGGTGGATTTTGAGGATCTGATCTTTGTGTTCTACCATCACCTGGTCCGGTCTCCTGAGCTTTTGGACCGGGTTCGGAATCAATTTGCCCATATCTTCATTGATGAATACCAGGATCTGAACCTGGGTCAGTATGAACTGGTCAAATTGCTGGCACAAAAAAGTAATCTGGTGGTGATTGGGGACCCTGACCAGTCCATCTACGGGTTCCGGGGATCGGACAATACCTATTTTAAACGGTGTGCAGAGGATTACCCCGGATGCGAACAGATTCAGCTGACCCAAAATTACAGATCCACCCAGACCATTTTGGATGCCTCTTTTCAAATGATTACTGCTGCCGAAGGTCAGAGCGGATCTGAGAAAATATTTTCCAATCTGGTCACCCCCCAGAAACTGATCCTAAAACAGACAGCCAGTCCGGCGGCCGAGGCGGTGGCCGTGGGAATGATGATAGAAAAACTGATGGGCGGACTTTCTTTTTTTGCAATGGATATGGGAACCAAGGATACCGGAAATATAACTGGTGAAAAAGCCTATTCTTTCGCAGATTTTGCCGTCCTTTTCCGAACAAAAGAGCAAGGGAAGATTTTTGCCGAAGTCTTTGCAAAACACGGCATCCCCTTTCAGGCGGCAGATAAAAAAGACCGGTTTGCCCAGGACGGTATTTGCCAGGTGTTGAGCCTTTTCAGGGTGATAACGGACAGGGCCGCTGCCATGGATTCCAAGATCCTGAAGGATCATTTTGACAGGAGATCGAAAAAACAGGACCCACCCCAGGGCCAGAGACAAATGCAACAAATTCTTGCCCAGGTTCGCAGTCAGGTCCGTGACCAAAACACGAGTGCCTGCCTGGAATTTTTGATTGATTTTCTGGAAGTCCGGCAGATGATCCGGGCAAAACAATCTTTGGCAGCGGTATATGAACACCTGGTTTCTCTGGCCCGTCTCTACCCCTCCCCGTCGGAGTTCATGGCGTATCTGATTTTGGACCAGGATCCGGATTATCTGTCGAATTTTGTTGAACGCGTATCCCTGATGACCCTGCATTCAGCCAAAGGGCTTGAGTATCCGGTGGTCTTTGTCACCGGGTGCGAGCAGGGTTTGATTCCCTTTGCAAGGGATGGAGAAACCTGTGAGAATCCGGAAGAAGAACGTCGTCTTTTTTATGTGGCCATGACCCGGGCCATGGATATTCTTTGTTTGACTTATGCCCAAAAAAGACGCATATATGGCACCAGTCAAAAACGACAACGGTCCTTTTTTATTGATGATATTGAAACAAGACTGGCCCAGTTGGAAGGGCGTATTGACCGGGTAAAGGATAAACAAAAAGAAATACAATTGGAATTGTTCTAGGAACATCTGCCCGGAGCAACAACCCCCAGGAAAGAAGAAAATGGAAGAAACGATATTCAAAACAATGGAGCTGGACAATAACCAGACACTGGTCATTCTTGATAAATCCAGGAAAATAGCGGAAGATGCCTATGTGGTGACCATGGGGGTCCGGATGGCAATCCGGGTCCATCGGGATCTTTTTGCGGAAAACACGGTATCAGATGCCCAGTTTGATGATATCCGAAAAGTCCTTGGGGATGAATTCTTCTATGAATACAAGAGTGAGCGAAACATGATCATGGCACCTGAAAAGAACCAGGTGTTTGAAGGCCTGGTTGCAACCTTTATTACGAACATGGTGCCCTATATTTCCAAATCCATATTCCCGGAAAAAAAGGCATTAAAGGAATACAAGGAAAGGGTTGAAAAGAAAAACAAAGACAGATAATATCGGTTCGAACGCCTTGGGAAGCATTTGGCCGGTATGGGTTTGGCTTGCCCTCCTGGTGATGATGTGGTTTTTTCCGGGAAGCGGTTTGGCCGATATCTACAAGTATGTTGACAGCGAAGGTGTGCTTCACTACACCAATGCCCCCACCTCATCGGAGTATGTATTGTACATGAGGGAACAATCGGCAGAGACAAATGCCGGTCCCCTTTCCCGGGCATACACTCCCCTCATTCAAAAGGCCCAGGAAAAATATGGCATTGAATTTTCTTTGATTAAAGCGGTGATCCATGCTGAGTCCGGGTTTGATTCCCGGGCAGTCTCTAGAAAAGGGGCCAAGGGTCTCATGCAGATTATGCCGGAAAATTACAAGGCCCTGTCCGTATCAGACCCCTTTGATCCGTCCCAGAACATCATGGGAGGGACACGATATTTGAAACAGCTCTTAACCCGGTATGACGACAAATTGGCCCTGGCGCTTGCCGCCTATAATGCAGGGCCGGAAGCCGTGGACAGGTACGGGCGGATTCCGCCCTATGAAGAAACCCAAAATTATGTTCAAAAGGTCCTGCGCCTGTACAGCCGCTACAAAAATATTTAAAAACTTTTTTGAATCTCGTTGACAAATCGGATCAGCCGCTCTCTCATGTCCGGCCGTTCCAGGGCAAAGGCCAGGTTGGCCATCTGGAAGCCCACTTTGTCGCCGCAGTCAAACCGTTTGCCTTCAAATTTATACCCGAATATGGGCTGCTCCTTGAGCAGGCTCTTCATGGCGTCGGTGAGTTGGATTTCCCCGCCCGCGCCCATTTTTCCCTTGCCCAGAAGCTCAAAGATGCGGGGGGTTAAGATATACCGGCCGATGATGGCAAGATTGGAAGGGGCCTCTTCGGGCAGGGGTTTTTCCACCATGTCGTCAATCCGGAAAATATTGTCTTCCACTTGTGTGGCCTCCAGAATACCATATTTGTCCGTCTGGTCCTTTTCCACTTCCATGACCGCTGCCATGGATGCCCGGAGCCGGTCGAATTTTTTTACCATTTCAGCCAATACCGGCTTGTCGGTCTGGATCAGGTCATCGGCAAGGAGGACGGCAAAGGGCTCATCCCCCACAATATCCCTGGCGCACCAGATGGCATGGCCCAGCCCTAAAGGTTCGTTCTGGCGTGTATAGACGATGGTTCCGGTTTTGGGCACCAATTCCTGGATCTGTTTGAGCAGATCCTGCTTGCCTTTGTTCTTAAGGCTCAATTCTATTTCAAAGCACCGGTCAAAATGATCTTCCAGGGCCTTTTTCCCCCGACCGGTCACAAAAATGATCTGTTCAATTCCGGCGGCAAAAGCCTCTTCCACGGCATATTGAATAATGGGCTTATCGACTACGGGCAGCATTTCCTTGGCCATGGCTTTTGTGGCGGGAATAAACCGGGTACCAAGTCCTGCAACCGGGAAAACAGCTTTTTTGATCTTCATGGCAACTCCTTGAATAGCGGGTGTCGAAATAGAATACTGCAACCAGCGCATTCTTTTATGGAAAGATAAGACAAATTGTACGTCTCCTGCTTTTTAGTTAAAAGCGGTTTAGATGTCAAATTAAATTTATAAGTTTTTTTGCCCGGATCCGGGCCTTGACGCAACAAAAGGGGATATAATCGCGCATGTTCTCTTTTCGATGTGTTTCTATTGTACCCTGTTTAGGGTTGCATTTTTAAGCTGGGAATGATTATCTCCAATGAAACAAATTGCGGATAAACAGGAAGAAAATATGACAATTGCAACATACTTTAATCCCGGTTGCGCTTTAAGCATTTATAAACCCGGGATGGAGAATAGGATTTTAGACTTTTTGAACCAAAGCTATAAAGAAACGGCACTGCACAAAATATGCTGCCGCCATGAACCCCGGCTTGAAAAAGGATCTTTGATCATAAATGTATGTGCGGGTTGCGACAGGCGGTTTAGAAGTCTGTATGGGGGAATATCCACCATATCTGTGTGGGAAATAATCGACAAGCTTGATTCGTTTTCCTATCCTGATTATGGGGAGCTGAAAATGTCGGTACATGATCCTTGCCCTGTGCGTGAAAAACCCCAGGTTCATAAGGCTGTGCGCAATCTGCTTGAAAAAATGAATATCAAAGTTGTTGAAACCAAGTTCAGCGGCACACGCTCTGTCTGTTGCGGGGATGATTTTTATCCGAAACTTTCAATGGACAAGGTTCATTCCCATATGAAAAAACGTGCGGAGTCAATGCCTTGCCAGATTGTTTGCGTGTATTGCGTTTCATGTATCAAATCCATGCATATCGGTGGGAAAAAACCAAGGCATTTAATGGACCTTTTAATGGGCGAGTCCACAGATCCCCAGACATATGATACATTAAAATGGCATGCGCAATTACAAGAATACATTGATAGTCACTGATAGCGCAATCTCTGCGCCCCATTTGGCTGGCAGTCCGCCCCAAGCCTGTATCCGGTTGACATTATTATATTTTTTTTGTATAGTCCACACCTCTAACCGACCTGTTGCAAATAAGCGACCTGTTACAAAATTGATAAGGATCAGCCAATGAATGACACCATAAAGAAAACATCCGAAATACCGCCAGAGCAGCTGAGTCTGAGAAGCCGGTTTCAGTTCAAATGCCACAAAGGGGTGAAATGTTTCACCGATTGCTGCCGGGGCATTGATATCATGCTTACCCCCTATGATATTCTGACCATGCGCAAAAAACTGGACTTGACGTCCGAAGAATTTCTGGCCGTGTTTACCCAACCCCAGATTCTTGAAAAGGCAGATATGCCTGTAGTGACCTTAAAGCTTCTGGATGATGAAAGAAAATCCTGTCCTTTTGTTGAGGACAAGGAAGGCTGCGCCATCTACGAAAATCGGCCCACCACTTGCCGTTACTATCCTCTCGGGGTCGGCTCCCTGAGCTATTCCGGAGAAGAGGGCAAAAAAGATGAGTTTTTCTTTACGGTCAAGGAAGCCCATTGTCTGGGGTTTGAAGAAGACCATGAGTGGACCGTGGCAGAATGGCGGGAGGACCAAGGTGTTGATCTCAGGGACGAGGTCAATGACGGATGGCTGGATTTGATGGTCCGGAAAAAATCACTTCCCCCCAGCATGCGGCTTTCCGAAGAGAGCAAAAAGATATTTTTCATGGTCTGCTATAATATTGATAAATTTAGGGAGTTTGTCTTTAACAGCTCATTTCTTAAGCGGTATGCGATTGATGCCCAGAAAATTGAAGAAATCAGGGCCGATGACATCAAGTTGCTTCAGTTCGGATTTGAGTGGCTCAAGGCAACTTTTTTCCAGGCGGCAAAGGAAGGGTTCCAGATCAAAAAATAAGAGATCTTTTCTTGTATGGATAAAAAAAAGGGATACTGCAGTGGGTGCAGGATCCCTTTTTTGTTTCAGCAGCGGTATTCGCCCGGGAAGATGGGGCTAGTAATCGTACCAGAGATTTTTCCGGTATTCGGTATTGTTGAGCCGGTCGGCAATATCCACGCGGAAAAAATCTGCAATGGGACTAAACAATTCCGGCGCGTCGCCATGGACCTGCTTCAATGCTTCCAGCACTATTTTGAACCCTTTTGCCGTCATTTTTCCCAGGGGTTTTCTGCAGGGGCCCGAGGGCATGCCCAAAATCTGCATCATCGTTTTAAGGGGCAGGGGGTTTCTTGCCCTGCAATTTACAGGGCCGAAGCTTGTATCTTCCTGGGTGGTCACCACCACAAGATCCAGCAGGGGTTTCAGGGCAGTCCGGATCTTTAGCGCCCCCCCAAGATCGCCCCGGTTGATCTGCTCCACCATCTGGGTCATGAACTTGGGAACAATATTGGCCATAACTGAAATGCAGCCGCAGGCACGAATATCCGGGTCGGTCATGATATCATAGACCAGGGCATCGTCTCCGGACAGAATATTGAAGGTATTGCCGCAGTATTGCCGGACAAGTTTCATGTTGGCAAGGTTGCCCGTAGCCTCTTTCACCGAGGTGATATTGGGGCAGTTTTGGGACAGAATGGCAAGATCCTGGGGGAGCATCTGGGCACCGGTTCTGCCCGGGATAATATACGGAATGATATCAATTTCAGGGTATTGTTTTGCCACCACTTCGTAATACTCTTTTCTGATTTCAAGGGAACTGGGGCCGTTATAATAGGGATCCACCATGAGGATGGCGTCCACCCCTTCCTTTACGGCATGACCTGCGCCCATAATGGCTTCTTCGGTATTGTTGCTGCCGGTGCCGGCAATGCAAAGGCATTTGCCCTTTGTCTGTTTGGCCGTAAGGGCGATGACATGGTCATGTTCCTTCCATTTGAATGTCGGGCTCTCTCCTGTGGTTCCGGTTGCCAGTATACCGGTGATGCCGTTTTGAATCTGGAAATCAATAAGCTGTCCAAGGCCTTTTTGGTCCAGTTCTCCTGCCGTGTTAAACGGGGTTATTAATGCGGTATAGCATCCTTGTTCCATAGCGACTTAACTCCTGAATTGTATAAAATATCAATGATACGTAAATTTGTGTTGTTTTAAATCAGGTGCTACCACAAGTGGGGTAAGGGTTCAAGATTTATTATTCGGATCAATGCCTTGACACCTGTATTGAGGGTACTATTATATTAGGTTTTGGACAGAAAACAATACAAAATTAGATTTAAGGAGTTATATATGTCAGAAGATCAGAGCCAAAGTCATTTGCCAAACAATGCGGATGAGCAGATTGCAGTCCTGAGGTCTCAATTGGCCAAAAACACCGAATGCGGCACCACCCATTACAATCTGGCTGTGGCCCTCATGGGGAAACAAGAATATGCCGAAGCTGAAAAAGTGCTTCACGAGGCAGTTGACTGCAGCCCCAGTCTGGCGGAAGCCTATGTACTCCTTGGCGGTATCTGTTTGCAGAAAAAAGACCTGGAAGGCTGCTACCGGTTTAACCAGAGGGCCACAAAAGCCCGTGCCGGATTTGCAGAAGGGTATGCCAACATGGGCTTTGTGCTGCTTCAGCTGGTGGATGGGAAAGATGCAAAACAAGACGAGGAAAAGGTGGACAAGGCCATCAAAAATCTGAGAAAGGCCATTATCCATAACCAAAAGTTTGTCCAGGCCTACACCACCCTGGGAACGGCCTATTTTATGAAAGGACTGTTTGCCGAAAGCATCAAGGCTAACCTTGAGGCCCTGTCTGTTGAGCAGCAGTTTCCCATTGCCCATAACAATCTGGCCGTTGGATATCTTGAGCTTGGAGAGTATGAGAAAGCCATTGTTCATTGTGATGCAGCGGTCAAACTGGGGTTTGAAGTGGCCCCGGCACTCTTGGATGAACTGGCTCCCCATAGAAAGGCATGAGCATACCCCCTGTTTTTTCTTTTTATATTCCGGGAGAAGATGGCTGTATTGGGCCGGATAGTTTTCTGTGGCAAATGCCCCTGTCAGGGAAGTCCTCCGGGTTTTTAAAGAAGGGTCAGGGCGAGAAGAGTGTCAGGGGGCCCGTCCTGACCGTTGGTGATTATTTTACGGCGGCTGAAACCTTTCTCCAAAAAGCGGACGGCCGTATGCTTTTTGAAGCCTTTTCCGCCATGGCAGGCAAGGGCTGCGGCCCCATCCGGGCAGTGGATCTCTTTCTTGAAAAGCATGGTGCCTTTTATCATCCCCTCCGGGTGAAGGTGGTATCGGAAACAGGCCGGTCGGTTTCTTTCGTATTGAACGGGGCGGTTTCAGAACCAGGCCTTGCCCTGATCGAAAAAGAATACCAGCTGCTGGCCGGTTTTGAAAAAAGACTATCCGGAGTCTGCACGCCCAGGGTATTTGGGGCGGGGGTCCAGACCCTTGAAACCAGGAAACCGGAAAATTTAAACCTGAAAAAAAGAACCCTGGGTTTTTTCCTTGGAGAATGGTTTGAGGAATTCCGGGAGTTCCACGTTTCAGAGGCCCAGGGAAAACGGCAGATTGCCGTCTGGGAGTCCAACGGAGATGTTGCGCATCTTTCCCTGGAAAGAGCCCAGGTTATATATGAACAGGTTGCCTATATCCTTACGGCCCATTACAATGTCCATACAGGTGAGCAGATTTTTCCCTGGCACCATGCTGCGGGAGATTTTGTGGTAAACCCACTGGTGAAGGGGTTGCCCGTCAAACTGATCACTGTGCGCGGCTATCAATCTTTGATGGAATTTGATCCGGCAACAGACCCCAAAGAAAATGTGCTGCCTGCCCTTCTTTTTTTCTTTTTGAATTTAACCCTTAGGATGCGCCTGGATCGCCTGGACGGCGTTGGAACCCCTGTTTTTTTGGAAGAACCGGTACTGACGGCCACGGTCCATGGATTTTTGCGAAGTCTGGGCGATATGTCAGGGCAGACATCCCAGGCTTCGGGCAGCATAAAAGGGCTAGAAAATATTTTTGCAGCGTTTCTGGCGGGTTTCAGCCAGGAGCAGCTGCTGGGGATCCTGGTGAATCTGATTCAGGCATGGCCTCCGAATGCCTTGGAATTTTCTCTGGCCCAGGCGCATCTTGCCTCCCATAGCAGCGCACTTCATTCTCTGTTTAAAAACGTGTAGATCGCAGGATTTTTATTGACATGTGGAAATAGAAATTCTATATCTGCAATGTTATTTTGCGTAAGGTGTTTATTTTGAAATGGTGGGTATTACATAACATTTTGGAATAATAGGAAATTAGATTATTGAATGAAGAGTTTGGAAAATCTTTTCATTAATTGAGTGTAAATTAACTATTAACGGAGGTAAGTAAATGGCAAAACATAAGACTCCTTTACTGGACCAGCTGGAATCCGGCCCATGGCCTAGCTTTGTCTCAGACCTGAAAGCCCAGGCTGAAAGAAGAGCAAAGAATGTAGAAGGTGTTGAATTCCAAATTCCCGTGGATGCGGTAGAAGATCTTTTGGGCGTTCTGGAGCTTTCTTACAAGCATGGCAGAACTCACTGGAAACATGGCGGTATCGTTGGCGTTTTCGGTTATGGCGGTGGTGTTATCGGCAGATATTGCGATCAGCCGACACTGTTTCCTGGTGTACAGCATTTCCATACCATGCGTATCGCCCAGCCTGCTGGTAAATACTATAAAACAGACTACCTGAGAGCCCTGACCAAACTGTGGGATTTCAGAGGTTCCGGCGTTACCAATATGCATGGTGCCACCGGTGATATCATCCTTCTGGGAACCACAACTCCCCAGCTGGAAGAAATCTTCCACACATTGACCCATGACATGAATCAGGATCTTGGCGGATCAGGTTCCAACCTGAGAACACCTGCCGATTGCCTGGGCCAGTCCAGATGTGAATATGCATGTTATGATACCAATGCACTGGTTTACTTTCTGACCAATGAGTATCAGGATGAGCTTCATAGACCTGCATTTCCCTACAAGTTTAAATTCAAACTGGATGGCTGCCCCAACTGCTGCGTAGCCTCCATTGCACGGTCTGACATGTCCTTTATCGGTACCTGGAAAGATGATATCCGGATTGATCAGGATGCGGTTAATAAATATGTTGAATGTGCGGATGGTTACCCTGCAAATGCCGGTGCATATAAAGGCAGCAAAGACTGGGGTCCATTTGACATTGAAAAAGAAGTGACCGGTCTTTGTCCCACACGCTGTATGCAGTTTAAAAATAAAAAATTGTTCATTGACAATGCCAATTGTACCCGCTGCATGCATTGTATCAATGTAATGCCACGAGCCCTTAAAATTGGTAAAGAAACCGGTTGTTCCATTCTGGTGGGTGCAAAGGCCCCCATCCTTGATGGTGCCCAGATGGGTTCTCTGCTGGTTCCCTTTATCGAAGTCAACGCTGACAATGATTATGAAGCCATCACAGAAGTTATTGAAAATGTTTGGGATTGGTGGATGGAAGAAGGCAAGAACCGTGAAAGACTTGGTGAACTGATTATGCGTCAGGGATTCCAGAAGCTTCTTGAAGTAACTGGTATCGAGGCAATGCCACAGCACGTACAATACCCGAGAACCAACCCCTATATCTTCTGGAAAGAAGATGAGGTTGAAGGCGGCTGGGAACGTGATGTTGAAGAATACAGAAAACACCATTTAAGATAGAAAGGGAGAATTATAATGGCATTTATTTCTACTGGTTATAATCCAGCCAAGCCGATGGAAAATAGAATCACTGACATCGGTCCGAGGGACCATAACGAATTTTATCCTCCTGTTATCAAGAAAAACAAGGGAAAATGGTCTCATCACGAAATTCTTGAGCCCGGCGTTCTTGTTCATGTAGCGGATTCAGGAGATGAATTGTATACCGTAAGAGTCGGTGGTGCGCGTCTGATGTCTACCGGTCTTATCAATGAGATCTGTGATATTGCCGACAAACATTGTGATGGTCATGTCCGGTTTACCACCCGTAACAATATTGAGTTTATGGTGGATTCAAAGGACAAGGTAGAACCCCTTAAAAATGATCTGGCTGCCAGAAAATTTGACGGCGGTTCCTTTAAGTTCCCCATTGGCGGAACCGGTGCCGGCATCACCAACATCGTTCATACCCAGGGGTGGCTGCATTGCCATACACCTGCAACCGATGCATCCGGTACTGTAAAAGCAACCATGGATGAATTGTTTGCCGATTTCCAGGACATGAGACTTCCGGCACAGCTGAGGGTTTCCATGGCCTGCTGCCTGAACATGTGCGGTGCGGTTCATTGCTCTGATATCGCCATTCTCGGATATCACAGAAAACCGCCAATGCTGGATCATGAATACCTGGACAAAGTCTGTGAAATTCCTTTGGCTGTTTCTTCCTGCCCCACAGCGGCCATCAAACCGTCCAAAGTAAAACTGGCCAACGGCACCGAAGTAAAATCGGTTGAAGTTAAAAATGAAAGATGCATGTATTGCGGTAACTGCTACACCATGTGTCCTTCAATGCCCCTAGCCGATACAGTGGGTGATGGTATTGTTCTCATGGCGGGCGGCAAGGTTTCAAACAGAATTTCCGATCCCAAGTTCTCTAAAGTTGTTGTGGCCTTTCTGCCCAATGAAATGCCCCGCTGGCCTTCAATGACAAAGGCGATCAATCAGATGGTTAACGCCTATTCCAACGGTGCTAACAAGTATGAGCGTCTGGGTGACTGGGCCGAGAGAATCGGATGGGAAAAATTCTTTGAAGCATGTGAGCTTGAATTCACCCATCACCTGATCGATGATTTCCGTCAGCAGGCATACATGAGCTGGCGTCAGTCAACTCAGTTCAAGTTCTAATAAGATTTTTTTATTGAACTTTACCTGTTATATACGATGATAAAGCCGGAGAACTTGTAGTTCTCCGGCTCATCCATTTGATATCAAAGGAGCATGATAATGAGTGATCTTCTTGCAGACAAAGACGCAGCTACCAAAGCAGTTGTGGATTGGATGACAAAAAAAGCCGGCAGCAAAACCAAGTTTTATTTTAAAGATTTTTGTAAAGTTTTTCCCGATGACAAACAAAGGGATATCAAAAAAGTTATTAATAAAATGGTTGAAGCTGAAGTGCTCGAATACTGGTCTTCCGGAAGTACAACCATGTATGGACTAAAAGGTTCAGGGATCCAGCATTCGTCCGAAGGCGAAGAATAAGAATACATTAAATTTATCCATGCAAACGGTTGTTAAAAAAGTTCCTGGGATTGTAATAGCAGGCCTCAGGGGTGGTTCCGGCAAGACAATTATATCCCTGGGGATAACGGCTGCATGGAAAAATTCAGGAATTCGGGTCTCCCCATTTAAAAAGGGGCCTGATTATATTGACGCCGGCTGGCTTTCAAAGGCAGCCGGTCGTCCCTGTTACAATCTGGATACCTTCCTGTGTCGTCCCGACGTTGTCCAAAACTCCTATTATCTCCATTCCAACGATTCAGATATTGCAGTGGTGGAAGGCAACCGTGGTCTTTTTGACGGCATTGATATAGACGGTTCCACCTCCACCTCAGAATTGGCCAAATTATTGGACCTGCCGGTTCTTCTGGTGCTGGACTGTACCAAAAGTACCCGCACCATGGCGGCCCTTCTCATGGGCTGTGTTCAGTTTGATCCGGATGTCCGTATCTGCGGGGTGGTGCTCAACCAGGTGGCAGGCAAACGCCATGAGGACAAAGTCCGGGCCAATATTGAGCGGTTTTGCAATATTCCGGTATTTGGGGCCATACCCAAACTTGCGGCCAAAGATTTTCCCGAGCGTCATATGGGGCTTGTAACTTCGGAAGAGCACAGCTTTTCGGAAAAGGCCATTGAAGCCGCCATGACGGTTGCCAAAAAAAATATCGATCTGGATCTTTTGTATGAAACCATCACCTCCCAGGAGGATCAGACCCCTTCATTTGATGGTATGCCGACTGCCGGGCAAATAGCGGTTTCCCGGAAAAATGATCCGGTCACCATCGGTGTTATACGGGATTCAGCCTTTCAATTTTACTATCCCGACAACCTGGAAGCCTTGAAAAACCTCGGGGCTGACATCCTATTTTTAAGTCCCCTGAAAGAAGAACGCATCCCGGCTGTACATGCCATTTATATGGGCGGTGGATTTCCTGAAACCCATGCGCCTCAACTCGCCCAAAATCAAGCCTTTCGGGACAATCTTAAGGTATTGTCCAGAAAAGGCCTGCCCATTTATGCCGAATGCGGGGGATTGATATATCTGGGAGACAGCATCCGGCTTTCCGACATCGAATATCCCATGACAGGTATTCTGCCCATCCGGTTCGGTTTGTCCGAAAAACCACAAGGTCATGGGTACACCCGGGTTCACGTTGCCAATGACAACCCTTTTTATAAAAAGGGGGAGACCTTAAAAGGCCATGAATTCAGGTATTCCAAGGTTCTTTCCATTGATTACCAGGACCATGAAATGGCCTTTCGCATGGAAAGGGGCAAGGGAATTCTTGAAAAAAAGGACGGGTTTTTTAAAGACAATACCTTTGGCACCTATACCCATATCCATGCCCTGGGGTCTGTATCCTGGGCGCCTTCACTGGTTGATAAGGCCAGGGCTTATAAAGCGGCATTAATGGATCATGACTCCCTTTGATTTTAAATTCGCTTCAAATCCTGTTGTGTATTTTGGTGCGGGCAAATTTAAGGTGCTTCCCCGGCTGATCAATGGTTTTGGACCCCATGTGTTATTGGTAACCGGCGCAGACTCATTTAAAAAGAACAATCGCTTCCAATGGCTTTTGAAGGCCTTTAAAAACAGCCCGACCCAGGTGTATTTTTTTTTCGTACAATCCGAACCCTCCCCTGAGCTCATTGATGAAATCGTCCGGACATACCATGACAAACAGATTCATGTTGTGGTTGCCATTGGCGGCGGAAGTGTGTTGGATACCGGGAAAGCGGTGTCTGCCATGCTGACCCGAAAGGAACCGGTTTCAACTTATCTGGAAGGGGTGGGAACCAAACCCTATGCAGGTAAAAAAATTTCCTTTATTGCCGTGCCCACCACAGCCGGAACAGGCAGCGAGGCAACTCAAAATGCCGTGCTCACCTGTGTCGGAGAAAACGGGTTTAAAAAATCCCTTCGCCATGAAACCCTGGTGCCGGATATTGCGGTGGTTGATCCGGAATTAACCCTGTCCTGCCCCCCGGATATTACGGCTGCCTGCGGCATGGATGCCGTGACCCAGCTGATCGAGTCCTATGTTTCCGTCAACGCCTCCCCCATGACAGATTCACTGGCATTGGGTGGATTAAGCGTTCTGGGCGACGCCCTTTTGAGATCTGTTGTCACAGATCCCACAGACCTGGACGCCCGCACCCGGATGTGTTATGGATCCTATGTTTCCGGTTTAACCCTGGCAAATGCAGGGCTTGGGGCAGTCCACGGGTTTGCTGCCGTTATCGGCGGACACTTTTCCATCCCCCATGGGGTTATTTGCGGGACCCTGGTCGCACAAGTTACACAAAAAAATATTAAAACACTGATCCGAAAGGATCCAAAAAGCAAGTTTCTTGTGAAATATGCCACCCTGGGAAAGGTGCTTGGCAAGTCAAACTCAACAGATACCCTGGAAAATGCAGGCCTGCTTTCAGACCTGTTGATGGAATGGACCAAGTCTATAAAAATTCCCTTGCTGGGCCATTTCGGTGTCACCGGAAAGGATGTCGATAAAATCGTATCTGCCACAGCCCAGAAAAGCAATCCCGTGACCTTAACACCCAGGGATTTGAAAGATATCCTCAACACCAGAATTTAAATAAAATTATTTGGTTTTCCCCTTGATGAACCCTAAAATACATGTTATTTGCATAGGTGTTCCTTTTTTCTTCTCCAGGCTGTAATTACTCTAATCCCAAAATAAGCGTGTGTCCTCAAAATTTTTCCTATAGGCAATAGAACAACTTGAGGCATCATTTTTGTTTTTAAAACATTTCCAGTTTGCACACCAATCCCTGCAAATCTTTATGGAAACGGATTTTGTGTTGT
>VMSR01000277.1 GCA_013792075.1 Desulfobacula sp. | reverse complement strand
TATCACAACAAATTCTTCCCCACCATAACGGCAGGCCCAATCATTCACCCGAATGGATGAGAGAATGGCCTGTCCGATACCTGAAATAAGGCGGTCGCCTTCCTGATGCCCATAGGTGTCATTGTAGTGTTTCATGTTATCAATGTCGATGACCAGCAGGGTTAAGGGCTGTTCCATAAAATGGGATTTTTCGACCTGCCGGGGCAAGAGGCGGTCCAAATGACGACGGTTATACAAACCGCTCAACCCATCACTGTTAGACTCCTTTGACAATTTGATTTTTTCATTTTCCAGCAAAGTCCGTTCATCTTGCAATATTCGGATTCGTTTGGCCAGGGCAATGGATAAAAGGATGGATTCCAGGGCTGCTGCGATCAAAATTGAATAAAAAGTAATTGCATTCGCAGTGAGCAGACCCAAACCCCTTAAGGTGAAAATGGCTGCACCAATGAGCATTGTCGACCAGGCAATAATGAAATATAAGGCCGGTTTATATCCTTTCAAAGCGACCGTGATTCCGGTGGAGAGCACTGTTAGTATTAACAGGAGGGCAATAATGTGAATAAGTTTGTTGGCAAGGAAAGGAAAGCCTGCCCAGGCGATTAGACCGGTTATGCATGCGGCGGCCATTACTGCGTTTAACAGCCTGTAATGGACGGGGGCGTTTTGTTTGGTAAAGTTAAACTCCCGGGAAAAAAGGGCGGCCATGAAGGTCATGATACTCGCTGATTGAACCAGATTGTTGAGCAACCAGTCGCCTATGCCGGCATTTACCATATGGCCGGCACCGGTCAGGGTGATTTGATACACAAGCTGAAAAACCATATAGAGCACATAGATGAAATAATTGCGGTCTTTTAGAAACAAGCTCAAGCTGATGTTATACAGGATCATGGCCAACAAAATACCCAGGCATAAGAACACCAGCATTGTTAAAAACCAGCTGTGATGCTGAAAAGACTGCATATCGAATAATTGCAATTGAAAAGACATGGTATACGGCGTTTTGACGCGGACATAGATATGTTGGTAAAAATCGGTGGATGGCGGAATACTGAAGGCCGGCATCAAAAAACCCAGGTCCTGTTTAGGCGTTTCCATCTTCCATCCGCCGGACATCTCCATGTAATCTTGCCCATGATTTTTTAACGGAAGATATAGTGTAACCTCTTTGAGTGTTGCACTATCACAAACAATCATCAGGTTGTTGGAAAGCGCACTTTTGGCCGGTAATCGGAACCGGATCCAATACGTCGAACGTGTCATTCCAAGGCTGATGTTGGACCTGTTATTGGGTCTGAATTCAGCAGATTCCCGGGTCACCTCCTCAATCGTCAAGATACCGTGTGGATCTTCCAGGATCTCCGCGTATTGTCCCAAAGAGATTTTTGAAACCCGGTCGGTGGGTTGTATGGTGGCAGATCCGGGATTGGCCGCCACAGAGATCAGGCAGCCGGACAGTGCAATAAGAACCATATTCAAAAAGAATACCATAAAAACGCGTGGGGGGTGGATATGATGTATCGCTCTCAATTTTTTCCTATGGCCTCTGCTTTTGGTTAATTTTTTATCCACAATTTTTTCTCGATTTATGGGGTTTATACAGGAGTTTCGAAGACAATAGCAAATGGATTGTCCAAATCCCCGGTCGGCGCGGGGTTGGCTTATTGGAATTATCTATTTCAGAATTCGTTCATGGCGCCAGGAAAGAGATTCTTCTTTAGGATGACATTTTTCGTTTTGGGGCAATAAAACCTTTCGGTTACCCCCTGTGTCAGGATAGATGTCGCCTCAATTCCACTTGGTTTGACCTGACAAAACTTCAGACATTTTATCAAGATTCGATCTGGTATCATTGATATATAGAGTGTCTTCTGGCGGTTAGCCATTGGATACTGATCCTTGAGTTTCATCGTTCAGCAAATAGCGATTAATTGATCTGCCAGTCAATCCTCAAAGCTGAAAAATAATTCTGACACTTCATACCATCAATAAACATTAGAAATCTGTTGCAAGAAATACTCTCAGGCTCCTTGAGGCTGAATATTGTCCTTACGCGCGATACACTAATTCCTACAATAATTTTTTATTTGAAATCCGTGTTTGGACAATTGTGACAAATTATATTTTCACAGAAGTTGATCTGTCAAAATTTCTTTACAGGCTCCAAGTAAGTTGATATTCAATTACAGATCAAAATTTTTAATTTATTAGGGCAGAAATCATTCAAAATTTCATGACATACAGAATCACACAATATGGAGACATTCAATTTTTATAAAATTATTCTTAAAAAGGTCAATTTGGATTTCAGTCCCTGTATTATTCTTGGTGTTGGCTGTCTCGACTCATGACGTTAGTGTAGAAGGTTTACACCCAAAAAGGTATTGAAGGTATGAACCTTGATGTTGTACTGTTGATAATCTATATTTCGCTTGCATTGGTTTTTTCGTTTCTCTGTTCAATAGCAGAATCAGTACTCTTAAGTATTGCGCCTTCATATATCCAAGGGCAAAAAGAAAAGCAACCTAAATATGCAGCGCTTTTAAAACGACTTAAACAAGATAATGTGGACCGATCACTTGCGGCCATTTTAACACTAAACACTATTGCACATACGGTTGGTGCTATAGGTGCTGGGGCCAAAGCGACGGTAATATTTGGAAGCTCCTGGTTTGGTCTATTCTCGGCTGTCATGACGCTTTTAATCCTTTTTGTTTCCGAAATTGTTCCTAAAACTATCGGCGTCATTTACTGGTCAAAACTCGTATATCCTATTTCATTTTTTGTGAACACTCTAATTGTGATTCTTTACCCAATCGTGTGGATTTCCGAGAGACTGACAAAGTTTATTTCGCATGGAAAAGACATACATATTTTCAGTAGAGACGAATTCATAGCCATGGCAGAGGTCGGTGTAGAGACCGGGCAAATTCACAATAAAGAATCAAAGATTATCCGAAACCTACTCCGATTCGAGTCACTAAAAGTGGCCGATATAATGACGCCACGTGTAGTAATTTCAGCACTTGCCGAAGATATGAAAATTATTGATTCATTGGAAATAGTAACTCATATCCCATTTTCACGCTTACCGCTTTATAGGACGCATACTGATGACATAACTGGTTTTGTTCTTAAAGCGGATATTCTGATTTTCACCACACAGAAGCGAGGCGATGAAAAACTCAAGGCATTGAAGCGTGAAATACTTGTCGTTCCGGATTCGGTATCATTGACAGCTTTGCTGGAGCGCTTTCTTGCGGATAGACAGCATATTGCCATAGTTGTCAATGAGCATGGAGGGATGGATGGGTTGGTGACACTAGAAGATTTAATTGAGACGCTTATGGGCATGGAAATTATGGATGAAACAGACGATGTTGAAGACATGCGCGCTTTGGCGCGGAAACAATGGATGAAACGTGCCAAGGTTATGGGCATTGAAGCTGACGTTTTTGATTAATGAAATGCCGAACCTATAAATTTAGCGGACCAAACCCAAAGTGTTAAATACTTACCATCATAATAATACGTATCAAAAGAGCCTCTTGCAGAAGATACGAGAATCCACTGCGAATAGTTTATGAAGAGCCATCTTCATGTCATTTTTTTGTCATAGAAATGTTAATGCACGGATTTTTAGACATAGTCATCCCTTAGCTTTTAATCTTGCCAGCCTTATTGTGAAATTGTTTCAGTAAGTTCCAAACCTATGTGACAAAACGGATAAGTTGATCTGCTGTTAATACTATTATGCCAAACATAAGATGAGTCATGACTTTCGCATGACCACGAACTCTAACCATCTTTCCTCCAAATTCATCTTTTAGTCGGCCATTGACCCTTTCTACATTTCAAGTCCTTGAATAAACAAGGTAAGGCCTGCCACCACAAGAAGCGCACCAAAAAGAACTTCTCCCATTTGTGGCAATGGCTGCTTTAAGACAAGGGTCTGGAAAAAAGCGATCACAAGAATAATGGGCAAGAGGTCAGTAAAGGAACTCTTAATTTTTATCAGAATTGCTTTTATAATCATATTTATTCATTTTACGTTCCACAGGTAAAACTATATCTATATAGTTATTCATGAATGGCCTGACCTCTGGAAACAAAAGAAATTCCTTGCTGGCTTTGAGTGCTGATCATAATGGCTTCGATTATCGGCGCATTTGAAAGCGTTTCGGATTTCCATCTCACAATAAATTTGGCTCCGGAACCTCCGCTTTTATCTTTGGCTTTTATGACATAACGTATAGTGGAAAATTTTTTTAATACAATCGGATCCTCTAAATAATTTTTCAAGAGTTCACCGTTTGAATCAAAATAATCGATTGAATTAAGTACGATATCTTTTTTTAGGTTTGTATTTCGGATGCTCAGTGTCGCAGTAAGGTTAAATTTTTTCTCCTGGTCACCATGATAGATATGTGAATAAACAGGAACATAAACACTCTGTCCATTTGACAGGATTTTGTTCGAATTTGCACTCCCTAAACTTGGGAAAATTCCTATAATCATTAGAACCAGAATGAAAAATGTTAATTGTACCCGATTATTATTTGTCATGGGAAGTATCCTCTGTCTTTTTTAATTTAGAATTTAACGTTTTTCGATCTATTCCCAAAATTTTGGCTGCCTGGGTTTTGTTTCCCCCGGCACTTGTGAGCACCGTCAAAATATGTTCAGAAACAACCTCTTCAAGTTTTTGATTGCGCGTTTGCCGGGTTGGCGCATTGAACCTCATGGACGTGGGAAGGTCCGTAGTTTTAATTTTATGTCCATCCACAATGACAACAAGGCGCTGAATAAGGTTTTCCAGTTCTCTCACGTTCCCTGGCCAGGGATACGCTTTCATCGCTTTCAATACATTATCAGAAAACACAGGCAACTGACGGTTCATTTCACTTGAAAACTTAAGGGCAAAGTAATTTATCAAAGACAGAATATCATCTGACCTTTCGTGCAGAGCAGGTACATTCACATCAATAACATTGAGCCTATAAAAAAGGTCTTCTCTGAATAGCCCGTTTTTTACCAAACTGAGCAAATCTTTATGTGTAGCCGCAATAATCCTTGTATTTACGTGTTTTATCTGGGTTGCGCCAACCGGACGAATTTCTTTATTCTGCAAAACTCGAAGCAGTTTTCCCTGCATATTCAAACTTGCATCTCCGATTTCATCTAAAAAGATGGTACCTCCGTCAGCCACTTGAAAAAAACCTTCACGATTATCTTTTGCCCCGGTAAAGGCACCTTTTACATGGCCAAAAAGTTCACTTTCCAAAAGAGTATCTGGTATGGCGGTGCAGTTGATGGGGACAAAAGGTTCACTTCGCCGATCGCTGTTGTAGTGGATAGCGCGTGCAACAAGCTCTTTTCCTGTGCCGCTTTCACCTGAAATCAAAACAGTGGCATTGGTTCCTGCTGCTTTTTCGATCCTGTGAAAAACGAGTTGCATCTTTGTGGATTCACCGATGATACCGTATGTTTTTGCAGGTTTGTCGGTGGACTCAACCGTTCTGCGGTTATTTAATTTTTCCACCATTTTTTTTACCGCCAACAGCAGTTCCTCATCCGTAAACGGCTTTACCAGATAATCATCTGCACCGTCTTTAATGGCCTGGACTGCCCCCTCAATATCAGGATATCCGGTGATCATGATGATTTCAATATCAGTGAAATTGTTCCGGATATGACGGATAAGATCCAGACCACTTTGTTTGGGCATTTTAAAATCCGTGATGACAAGATCAACGGTACTTTCAGAAAGGAATAGTACTGCATCCCGGACACTGCTGCATGTATATGCATCATATCTGTTTGCACTGAGATTGCGTTGTATGACTTCAAGCGTCTGTTTAGAATCATCAACAATTAGTACTTTGTAGATTCTTTCTGATGGATTAGCAGGCATTTTATTCCTTCTTTTCCGATTTTTTTGGAAAAATCACATTAAAGCGAGATCCTTTTCCCATTCTGCTGTGCGCTGTTATCTTGCCATTATGGGATTTAATAATCCCGTGGACTACAGAAAGGCCAAGGCCTGTTCCCTGGTCAACATCTTTTGTTGTAAAAAATGGCATAAAGCATTGTTTAAGTGTTTCAGAAGACATGCCTGTCCCTGTATCCTGAATGACCATGCCAACACAATTTTGTGAATCGGCCATTGTTTTTATTGTAATCTGTCCTCCGGTTTCAGACATGGACTGGGCCGCATTGACCATAAGATTGACAACAACCTGCCGGAGTTGAGAAAAATCTCCGATAATTCCCGGTAAATTTTCAGAAAGGTCGCATCGTATTTCAACATTGTTCTTCGTACACAACGGCTCAGTGAAATACAGACTTTCTTTGATGACGTTGTTTAAGTCTATGATTTCATGACCCGGCGGCACTTGGCGACTAAACAGCATGACTTTTTTGACGACTTCCCTTGCATGCAAAGAGAACCGAATAATATTGTCCAGATCCTGATAAACCTGTTCCGGCAAATCCTGCTGTTTGGATGACAATTGAGCATATCCCAATATATTGTTGATAGGTCCGTTTAACTCATGGGCAATCCCTGCTGCCAGTTGTCCTACAGTTGCCAGTCGGTCTGCATGCTGGAGCTGTTGTTCAAGTTCTATGTGTCTGGTGACATCTATCCCCACACCCAGAATACTGTTCGAGGGGTTATCAGATTCCTCGAACGTCAAAAAGTTCCATTCCACGAACAATTCGTTTTTATAGGATGTCACAATTTTAGGAGGCTGAACCGTCTTGGTATTTTTTAATATTTGATTTTGAAAATAATTTTGAGAAATTCTCTCATTTTTTACCGGGACAAATATACTAAACCAGTTTTCCCCGATAAAGCTATCACTGGCCTCCTTGGAAATTTTATCCAGGTAAGAATGAAATTCAAGTATTTTACCTGTTATATCTAATGTAACAACACAGCCAAGTGCCATTTTTATGATTGCATCGTGATAATCTTTAATTTTTTTAAAAATCATTCTATAAAACCTTTTTCATATATAACCCATCTAATCCCAAAATAAGCGTGTGTCCTCAAAATTTTTCCTATAGGCAATAGAACAACTTGAGGCATCATTTTTGTTTTTAAAACATTTCCAGTTTGCACACCAATCCCTGCAAATCTTTATGGAAACGGATTTTGTGTTGT
>VMSR01000180.1 GCA_013792075.1 Desulfobacula sp. | reverse complement strand
GAACTGCTCCAGGCCATGTTGTTCTGGAATCTGTGCAACGATCTTTTCAATATGCGCCAGTCCAAACGTCTGTTCCCTCTCTTGACAGCAGGCGGGGTAATTGGATTGATTCTAGGGAGCGTCGGCACCCCTTATTTTGCAAAACTCTTTAGCCTGGACAACCTGCTGTATCTGTATCTTGGCACCACCCTCATGGGAACTGCCCTTGTCGAGGCAATGGGCAGGAGCTATCCCACCCTTATTTTTCCGGAAAAAACAGAAAACCCAGGAGCCCCCGGCAAAAAGAAACCTTCCATGATCCAGGAACTCAAGGACGTATACCCCCTGCTCAAAGACTCGATACTCGTTAAACTCGTCCTGGTCCTGACCTTTATGCCCAATGTGGTCATTCCCATTATGAATTATCAATTTAATTATGCCATCAACGATCAATTTGCCTCGGAATCCGCCATGATCGAGTTCTTCGGATACTTCAGGGGGGGGTTGTATACCATCAGCCTGATCATCCTGCTCTTTGTGGGAAGAATATACGGACGATGGGGCCTGCCTGTGGCCCTGATGTTTCACCCCGCCAACTATATGCTCGCATTTCTGGCATTTCTTTTACGATTTGATCTGTTTTCAGCCATGTATGCAAGGATGTCCACCAATATCATCCGCACCACCATCAATATGCCGGCAAATTCCATTCTGATCGGACTTTTTCCCGCCTCCTACCGGAATATGATCCGGCCTTTCCTCAGGGGCACCGTGGTAAGAATGGCCCTGTTTACAGGCTCTACCCTGATTCTGATCTCAAGCTCTTTTTTCCATCCCCGGTATTTGAGCCTTGTGGCCCTGCCGTTTATGCTGGCCTGGATGGCTGCGCCCATTATCTTAAAATCCAAATACGCCATGATCCTCAAGGATCTTATTTCAAATAACCTTCTGGATATCAAGAGCCTTGACAAGGAGGAACTGGGAAGTATTTTCAAGCAGGACAAAGTCTTGGCAGACCTGGAAACTTCCTTTTTGTCCGCCAGAGGAAAAGATGCCATCTGGTATGGGCGGCTGTTGAAAAATTTTTCTCCAAAACAATTGGATCTTCATATACTCAACAATCTTGGAGAACAGGACCCCATAACCCAGGTGGCCCTCATCAAGATGATCTCCCCGGAATCCCATGCAGAGGCCGCCAGAAAATTGGCACAATTTTTAAATCCCGAACAACCCGAGGTCACCATTGCCATATTAAAACTGATCTGCCAACAGGGGTTTAGGGCCATCGAAGGTGTGGATTTAACCCCCTATATTGAAAACGGGCACCCTGTTGTCCGGGGGTTTGCAGCTGCCTGCCTCTATTCAAGGGATCCTGCACAACACAGCCCCCTGATCAGATCCTGGCTTTTGGCAGACAACCAAGCGCTTCGGCAGTCGGGAATTGTCAGCGCAGGCTTAAGCAATGACGCAAAATATATTGATACCCTTCTGGGCATATTATCCGAAAAAAATATTGATCCCATCATTCCCGACATTATCATTGCCCTGTCAAGGTTAAAAGCCAGACAATTAAATGCCGTTATTTTTTCCTATCTTTCCTATAACCGGCAGGATGTCAGAACCGCAGCCTTGGATGCACTGGAAATCAATGACGATGTCTCCCTGAAAAAAGCCATCCTTCTTTTGGGCGACAATACAGATCCCATCCATGAATTTGCCAAGGAAAAAATTAAGGCCTCCGAATTCCAAAACCATAAACTGCTGGTTGAATCCCTGGGGCTTCCCAGCACCAGGATTCGAAGAGGCTTGTTCGCACTCTTGGAAACCCTTGACATCAAAGAATTCGAAATATTGATGTTTGCCAAGGAAAACCTGAACAAAAGCTACACATACCTTGCCATGGAAGACAGCTTGACCCATCTTCCCGAAAACCAAATGCGGGATCTGGCCAGGGAACATCTGCTGCAAAAAAAAGACCTGATCCTTGAAAACATCATCCGGGTGCTGGCCATCCATGACCAGACCGGGCGCATGAAAACCGCCTGGCGGGGCATTTTTTCCCCTGACACCCGGCAAAGGGCCAATGCCATTGAATTGCTAAACGATATTCTGGACCGCAATACATTTAACGCCATGCTTCCCCTGCTTGAAAGCCCAACGCCTGCAATTGCCCTGGCCGAAGGGAAAAAAATAGTAAAAATCCCTAAATTTGATACCGATGGCAAGAATGCCCTTTCCCGCCTGCTGGACTCGGAAGACTGGGTGGACGTTCTCATGGGCCTGGGCCTGATACAGGATGATCCCACCCGCCATGACGCAAAAGTAAAATTAAATGCGTTGGAAAATTCAATCAACAAAAATATTTTAAAGGAAGTTCAAATGATTTTGAATAAAACCCAGGGCACTTCCGAAGACCCCCAGAGAATCCGTTCCACTGAAATAACCCTTGGGGAAAAAATACTTCTTCTCAAGGAGATTGAAATCTTTTCCGGCCTGAGCGCGGCTGAGCTTGCGGCCATTGCAGCTGTCACAAAAGAGCTGGATTATCCGGAAAAAAGAACCATCATCACCCAAAATGATGTGGGCGAGACCGTATTTCTCATCATCAAAGGCCGTGTGGAAGTGATCATGGAACAGGCTGACGGCAAAGAAGTGGTGCTGGATCATATTGGATCCGGCGGGGCTTTTGGAGAAATGGCATTGATAGATGATGCCCCCAGATCTGCCACCATTCGAACCCTCGAGCCGTCCCAGTTTCTCATTCTTCACAAGCAGGAATTTAAGGAAACCGCAATGGAATTTCCACGGATAGCGCTGCAGATCTGCTCGGTATTAAGCCGGCGGATCCGGGACCTTCACAGCAAATTCCAATAGAAACCAACACGCCTCCGGTATAAAGGGTATGGAAAATAAATCAGGACAATAGCGTATAAACGATCAAATCGTCATCCTTTCCCTTTACCCGGACCGGCGCAAGCTGTTTTGTGGCATAGGAGCCGATTAAAAGATTATGGGTGGTCTGGCTTAAGATAATGTCCGTATCATATACTTTTGTCAGTCCTTCAATACGGGATGCGGTATTCACCGTATCCCCAACCAGGGCATAGGACATTCTTTCCTGACTGCCGATATTGCCGGCAAGGACAGCTCCCGAATGGATGCCGATACCATGGGCCAAGGGCTCAACCCCCTGGCCTTCAAGTGTGACATTCAATTCCAATAGACGCTTTCGCATTTCCAGAGCAGCCCGCACAGCCATTTCCGGATGATCGTCAAACCCAACGGGTGCCCCGAAAACAGCCTCAATTTCGTCTCCCACATACTGGAGGATAAGCCCCTTATGCGCCTTAACCGCCAGGGTCATTTCATTAAAATACTGGTTTAAAATTTTAACCACCTGGCGGGGGTGATTTTTTTCCACAAGGCCGGTAAAATTCCGAAGATCTGAAAAAAGCAGGGTAACCCGTTTCATCTCGCCTTCCATGTCGGTTTTACCGGACAAAATCTCTTCACCAATTTCCCGGCCCAGATACCGGCCAAAGGAATCTTTCACCCGGCGGCTTTCATTCAGGCTGATAATCATGGCATTTATTCCCTGGGCCACATCCCCCAGCTCATCGTTGGACACGATTGCCACCCGGGTATCAAGATCATTGTTTGCAACCGCCTTGATGGCATTCTTAATCCCCAGCAAAGGGGTTAATATGCTTTTTGACAAAAAATAGGCCAAAACCAATGCAATGGCCAGCAAATCCGTGGAAATAAACAACAACTCCCAGTAAAGGGAAGTGATCAGATGGCTTCGGGTCAGTTCATCGGCCAGATGAAGTTGGCGAATATTGGCAACAACGGTGGTTACAATGATGGGCAGCGGAATCAGAATGATCCCCAGAGTGACCACCAAAAACCGTTTTCTGACACTGATTTTAAACACATGCTGCACCCGGTTTAAATGGCCTTCGGGAAAAAAACGAGGAATATAAGAACGCCAGGCATTTTCCAGAACAAAAAAAAGAACCATGCAGGTTATGCCGCCGCCAAGAAGGATGATGCCGAGAAACTGCCGCAGACAGAGCACCAGATCCGGTGTCGCCAGATTAAAAATCTTTGCCTGGAGCAATGGTTCCAGAAAACCGAACATAAAACCGGCCAGATTCCATACAAAAAATGAAATCACCGTAACAACCATGGGATACTGGAGGGCTCCCCTTTGAAGATGGGAAACCATGGAAGAATCAAACTCTGATATGTCCTGCCGGCCGTCGGCCACCGCAAAAAGGGTTTGGGTCGATTTTCTTTTGAACAAAAGAAACCCCAGGACAATCAAAATTGCCATGCCTGCCAGAAAAGACAGGATATCATAATATCCCGGGATAATCGGATTGTTCTCGGTGGACGGAAGGACAAATTTAAAATAAAAAAAAGTGGCCCATGCACCCAACAGGTTCCCCAGGACCATCAATATCCCTATTTTTTTCATGGTGCCTTTTTTAATAGTCGTTCAATGGTGTCGGCCAGATCCTTTCTGCCCTTCTGCCGGAGCAGGGGAATCAGGGGTTGGTAAAAGGGCGGCCGAACCCGGATGGTAATATCAAATTGTTCAATATCCGAAGGGGTCACCTCATCTGCCGCAAAGGCCCGGGTCTTTTGCAGTACGCCGAGGGCTGTCAACTCTGTCATGGTCCGGACACATTTTTCACACTTCCCGCAATTCAGTTGGTCCGAAACATTGGCAAGACAGACCCTGAAATTCTGAAATGCCGTATCCCATTGGGAGACGATTTGTATTTTTTCAAGGCGGGACATTTCATAATCCCTATGTCTGATTCTCAGCCCGTAACTTGAATATTCCGGGTCCAGGAGGGGATGGGAACCGCAGGGATGCAAGTTGGGAATATCATAGGATGACCCGACAAACATCAGGTTTATCCGGTTGCCAAAGGTATGGGCCATGGCTGCCAGAACCGCCCCGAAAAAAGAGTTCAGCCAGAGTTCCCGTTCATCACACAAATGGCGGATATTGGTATAGACCGGAACAAGGCTCGTGCCGGCATCCCGGGTGATCTTCAAGATTGCATCCATGGCTCTGTCAAACACGTGGTACTTGCTCCCCCGTTCTTCCACGCCGCCAATATCAAAGCCATGGAGAAAAAAACTGTCTTTTACATACCCCGGATGCCCCTTGGGATAATTCAGGCGGTTTAGCCGAAGGGCGGCAAGGGAATCCATGCCACCGGACATTACCATCCCGGTCCGGGGAGGGCTTAGAATTGCCAGGTCTTTTCTGGTTTTGGCCTCAATCCCTATGGGGGCATACCGACCCTTTGTCCAATGGGACAAAATCTTCATGGCCACCCCAAGCCCTTCTTTGAGAAACGGACAAATTTCCTGGTCCATAAAAATTCTTTTCTCCCCCAAATGAAGGGCCGGCAAAAGGCATCCCACCAGAAATGCGTCCGGGTTGGCCTCAAATCCATTTGCAAATTGGAGGGGGGTTTTAATGTACACCTCTTTTTCGGGCCGGGCACACTCTTCAAAAATCACCCGGGCAGATGCCGTAACAAACCCAGACTCCCGGGTCAGATTTAAATCAAGTATTTTCATGGGCTCTTTTTCTTATTTCCATTGGGTTAACCGCTCTATTTTTTTTGTCCAGGGCAACCGACAGGGCATGGACAATAATCTGTTGGGAAATATCTATTTGGGTTGCGGCTTCCAGCCCCTTGAACCCCGGAGAAAAATTGACCTCAACCAAAAGGGGACGACCCGTTTTTTCCACGATCATGTCCACCCCGGCAATCTCCAGACAACAGGCCCTGGATGCTTTAAGGGCAAGCTGTTTCCATTCCTCTGGCGGATCAAGGGCCCTTGCCCTGGAATTTTGATGGATATTGGCCCTGAAATCTCCGGCAGGTGGCTCAAGGACCATGGCAGCCGCCATACGACCGTTGATCACCAGCATTCGAACATCCTTCCGCCCTTCCGGCGGGATAAATTGCTGAACCACCATGCCCTTCAACGGATTGAGATGCTGGTCAAGAAACTTCTCTGCCCGGTCCCAGGTATCCATCTTTGCCACCCCGTCTCCGCCCATGCCGTCCACTTGTTTGACAATTACGGGAAACCCTCCCAGAAGGTCAACGGCCTTTAAAAAACTTGTTTTCCGGGTGATAAAACAGGAATTGGGGACCTCTATCCCGGCCTGGCCCAATGCCTGGAGGGTCAAATATTGATTTTTCGCCAGGGTAACACCTTCAACCCCGTTCACCAGTGGAATCCCCATCTGCACAAAATGGCGGAGCAGGACAAACCCGTATTCTCCCATGGGCGATCCCTGCCGGGGCAATATCACATCGGGTATTTTCTGTGCGCTTCCCATGGAAAAATCAAATTTGCCTTGGTCCATGGAACAGACAAGTTCATAGGGATTGATCAGCAGGATCTCGTGCCCGAGGCTTTTGGCCGATTCCAAAAACCGTTTGTTGGGATGGAAATCAAATCCATTGACGGTCAGTATTCCGATGATCATTTTTTCTCATCCCCCTGGGGATCAATCATATGTTCGGGCATCCACACCCCCATTTCCTTGTTAAGTTTGTCGCTGAAATAGGTCAGTATTTTTTTTGTCTTATTTCGAAGGGCAATTTTCTGGGTGGCCAGGTTATCCTCACTGATAATGGAAAAAACCTTGCGGTCTCCTGCCCTTTTGGTAAGTCCTTCAAGCAGCTTGGCTCCCACTCCCATGGCACGGTATTCCGGCCTGACAGAGGTATATCCCCTTTCCACAAAATGGGTAAAATCAATATCTGTCATTTGTTTTAACCGTTGTATAAACGCTTGTCTGGGGTGCTTCAAACTGGAATTTCCGATGATCACACCGTTTTCCATGGCATACCCGATCAAAAAAGCGCATTCAAGATTGGATCTGACATGGGTGATATCCACGGACCCTCCTGCATCCACCATTTTACAAATTTCATCCAGAACCCCGAAAGGAAGATCTTTTGGCAATTGATAAAAATAGACCATCTGACTGCCAAGGGTAATAACGGACTGCTCCTGCATATCGGCCCTGAGGCAGAGCAATGATTTTTGGGTCAACCGGTTCACATACAGCAACAAACAGGAAAGGTCCCCGAACAATTTCCAAAAAGCAATCCCGGGCAGGGGAGCAACACTCGCATAGGCCATAAATTTTTCAAGAACCGAAAACCCGGTATCGTCGTTTTTTGTCTGATCCAAAGCGGTTTCCCCGAAAGAGTGGACAATATTGGGATTGTTTACAATGAATTTTATCTGGCCCTTGTCTGCTTTTCCTTGAAGCAGGTGTGGACCGGAGATATGATTCCAGATGCCCAGCTTGGATGTTTCCCATAATCTCTTTTCAGGAATTATAGCTTTCTCTCCATGGATTTCCCAGTGAATCAATCTCAGCCCGGATGAAAACAGGCCTGAAAAATTGTTTTCGTCCTCCATTGGTTCGGTCCCTATCTGAAGGGCCATACTGAAAAAAACAGGGGGCTGTTTTAGTGAAAACCAGTGGTCCAGGTGCCGGGTCATACCGGTTGATTGACCCGGATACAAAGAATCCCTGGCAAATACAAATCCCTGGACCCCCAGCGAACTGACCTGATCCTCCAAAAAATTCGACAAAAGAACAGGATCTTTAAAAAAAACGGATACACCAAAAGAATTTTTTCCGGGGTCAGGTATTGATCCAGCGACATCCCTTTAAAATCGGGAATAATGGTTTGGGGGTCAATTGCTGTTCCGTGGACCGTGTTGAGAAAATCAATCAACACCTCAATGCCCTGGGGTCCAGCGTTCGGGATCAGACGATCAAAGCATCCGACATCCAGAATGTCTGGACTTGTTCTTGCCATTGCCACCACCGGGACCTTGGGATACCGGGATTTAATAAAACCTGCCATGGTCTGTGCCGCAAGTACCTGGTCCGGAGAGGAAACAAAGAAAATGGCTGTACCCGGGTCATGCCGGGTCATTTCTTTTCCAAGGCCTTGTTCACAAAACAAGGAAAAGGAGGGCAACCCGACAGGAGATGCCTGGGTCTGAACCTGCTTTATTTTGCGCTTAAGGGATAAAAAATAATGGGGGTCATAAAATTTTTCTTCCTCGAAAATCAGATCTGTCCGATAAAAATCAAGGTTTGCGTCATAGTATGCGGGTTCAAGTCCTGAACCAGACAGGCTTCCTGCCACCACGGCCGCCTCCCAGCAAGGCAGCAGACAACTTTTTGTCGGGGGATCGATTAATAGAATCGTCCGGGAGAGTTCCATTAGTTGCGAAAGCGATAGTGCCAGCCATTCTCCTGCATGCATCTTCTAACATGGGAGATTTCATCGCTGGCACTCCAATCTTCCCGCATTTCCACTGCATAGTCCCTGGCTTTTTTTTCACAGATTTTTTTCTCTGCATAAAATTGGGTCTCTGCTTTTTCCGGGTGAACCGCAACCATTTTATAACAACCGCCCACGAACAAAAGCAAGATAACAACCAATCCTGCAACCACATTTTTTTTCATTTTTTTTAACTCCTGATCAACAATTCTAAAATTGATACTTTGGGTTGGATCATCCCAACTGAACAGAAAAATTGTGCAACGAATAAGCCTATTTGTATTCAAAGTTTAAAATGAAGTCAAGACAGAGAAAAGATTTATGACAGATACTCTGCTAATTTTGACTGGACCCTTGCCCCAAAAAAGGGTATAGTCCAGGCCACTGGTCAGCGCCTTTTTATGTTGTCCAGAAAAAAATGATATAGATATTGACAAAATTAAGAAATAATTATAGAATTAAGAGTTTTTTAAAATAGTAAAAAGTATTGAAATAATAAGGAGAGTTTAACATGTACGCAGTTATCAGAACCGGAGGAAAGCAATACAAGGTTCATGAAGAACAGATCCTGAAAGTTGAAAAACTTGAAGGTACTGAAGGTTCTCAGATTGAATTCGATGATGTCCTCATGTATTCAGACGGTGAAATGGTCACCCTTGGTGCTCCCAAGCTTGAAAATGCACTTGTAAAAGCACACATTCTTGAGCAGGGCCGCGGAAAAAAACAACTGGTATTCAAGTATAAACGCCGGAAAGGGTATCGCAAGATGCAGGGCCACAAACAATATTATACTGAAATCAAAATCGAATCCATTTCAGCATAGGGAGATCCTAGAATGTCACATAAAAAAGCAGCAGGTAGTACCAGAAACGGTCGGGATTCAAATGGTCAACGCCGGGGTGTAAAAAAATTCGGCGGACAAACGATTTCTGCCGGAACGATCATTGTAAGGCAGGTCGGCAGCAAAATCCACCCGGGAAACAACGTGGGTATGGGCAAAGACTACACTCTCTTTGCAACAATAGACGGAGTGGTGACCTATGAACGAAAGGGTCGCGACAAGAAAAAAGTCAGCGTTTATGCAGCGTGAAATTTGTTGATGAAGCAATTATTACCGTCAGTTCGGGTCATGGTGGAGCGGGATGCTCCAGTTTCCGCAGAGAACGCTACATTGAGTTCGGCGGACCCGATGGCGGAGATGGCGGAGATGGCGGTGATGTAGTTTTACGGGTGGATCCGGGGCAGCGGACACTCTACGATTATCGCCGTCAAAAGCTTTTCCACGCCAAGAATGGAGCCCCGGGGCTTGGCAAACAGAAACATGGCAAAAACGGAAATCATCTGTTTTTAGATCTCCCTCCCGGCACCCTGGTCTCCAATGCAGATACCCTTGAGCCCATCGTTGATCTGACCCTTGAGCATGCAGAGCACATTATCGCCCGCGGTGGCCAAGGCGGTCGGGGAAACAAACGGTTTGCCACGTCGACCAACCGGGCTCCCAGGTTTTCCCAGCCGGGAATTGCCGGGGTTGAAATGAGACTGAAACTGGAATTAAAGCTGCTGGCGGATGTAGGGATTGTAGGTCTTCCCAACGCTGGAAAATCCACCCTGATATCTGCCGTGTCTTCTGCCCGTCCGAAAATTGCAGACTACCCGTTTACCACCCTGACCCCAACCCTTGGTATGGTGGAGCCCCCTTTTGGAGAACCCTTTGCCATGGCGGACATCCCAGGGCTCATTGAAGGAGCCCATGAAGGCACAGGTCTTGGGATTAAATTTTTAAAGCATATTGAACGGACCGGAATTTTAATCCATTTGATTGATGTGGGTGGGATCGACCCGGAACATCCCCTTGAATCCTTTAACCTGATCAACAAAGAGTTGTCCATGTACAGTGAAAAATTGGCCAAAAAATCCCAGATTGTGGTACTCAACAAAATTGATCTTACCGGGGTGCAAAATCGGGTGGACAGTTTTAAAGCTGCTGTTCCGAACCTCACGGTGCTCACCATTTCAGCCGTTACCGGCCAGGGCGTAAAATCTTTGGTCAAACTGCTCGCCGGCAAACTTCAAAAAGAGTAATCATGGATGCCGGACTTTTTGGGGGGACTTTCAATCCGCTTCATAATGGCCATATCGGTATCATAAAATATGTGAAGCAGGCCTTTCGGCTTGAAAAAATCTTCTTGTTCCCCTCGGCCACTCCGCCCCATAAATCCGTCACCGACCTGGCACCTGCCCAGGATCGGCTGGAAATGGTTACAGGATGGACCGGGGGCATGGAAGGGTTTTATGCCTCTGATATTGAATTAAAAAGGAAAGGGCCTTCCTTTACCATTGACACCATAAAGGCCTTTAAAAAAGCCCATCGCACAGGGGTTAATTTTTTCCTCTTAATGGGATCAGATGCATTTTTTGACATCACCACCTGGAAAAAACAAAACCTTATTTTTCAGACACTTCCCATTATTGTCATGCTCAGGGGAGACCGGATAGGGCTGGATGCTGTTGCATCCTTTATTGACGAAAACATATCAAAAGGATACACATTAGACAAAGGCCAATCCAAGTTTGCCCATGGCCAATTGCAGCCCGTCCACATCTGCAATGTACCCAAAATTGATATTTCTTCCACCATGATACGGGCACGGGTAAATAAAAAATTGTCCATTCAGGGACTTGTCCCGACAAATGTCGAGGACCTCATCAAAAAAAAGGATCTATACAAATGACAAAACCCGTGGCGCTGGCAGAAGAATTTATCCCCTACCTTGCCCCCATTTTTCAGCGGAAAGCAAAATCCCTTACCGTCATTGATGTCCGCAAAATGACGTCTTATACTGACATGATCGTTATTGTTGAAGGGGCCTCAGGCCGCCAGGTGACCTCAATGGCCGAACACATCATTAAGGCCCTGAAAAAAGAAAAAAGAAAGGTTTTCGGCATGGAAGGCATCAAGGAGGGGGAATGGGCGTTGCTGGATTACGGCCATATCATCATCCATGTATTTGAGTCCAAGGCCAAAAATTTTTATGACCTGGAAGGACTCTGGGCAGATGCTCCCCGTGTAGATCTGTCCCGGTTCGGCCCTATCCTGGAGACGGATGATGATGATGAAGACGACCTTTAAAAGCAAGCCAGTTAGTATTTTGATGATTCTGGACGGATGGGGAATTGCACCTCCTGGACCCGGGAATTCTTTTGCCCTGGCCAAAACCCCTTTCCTGGACCAACTCCTTAAAGACTTCCCCAACTGCCACCTTGCCTGCTCGGGCACTGCCGTAGGCCTTCCCGACGGCACCATGGGAAATTCAGAGGTGGGGCACATGAACATGGGCGCCGGCCGGAAAGTATTCCAGGACTTTGTCCGGATCAACGCAGCAATCGACGACACTAGTTTTTTTAAAAACCCGGGGTTGCTGAACACCATGAAAACGGTCAGGGAAAACAAAACCAGTCTTCATCTTCTAGGGCTTCTGTCCGACGGTGGTGTCCACAGCCATATTTCCCATTTGTTTGCCCTCATCGACATGGCAAAGCAAAACCAAATAAAAAATCTGTATATCCATCCCATTCTTGACGGCAGGGACACCTCCCCCACCAGCGGGATCACTTATATCCGGCAGCTCCAGGAGCACCTTGACCGTGCTGGAACCGGAAGAATTGCCAGCATTTGCGGCCGTTACTGGGCCATGGACCGGGACACCCGGTGGGACCGTGTGGAAAAAGCCTATCGCCTTTATACCAGCGGAGAGGGCAAGCTTTCAAACGACCCTATCCAGGCGGTCCAGGATGCCTATGATGCAAAAGAAACCGATGAGTTTATTTCTCCTGTTTTCTTTGAAAGCAACGCCGATACAAACAAAGGATTTATCCGGGATGAAGACGGTCTGATTTTTTTCAATTTCAGGGCAGACCGGGCCAAGGAAATCACCCGGGCCTTTATTGAAGCGGATTTTAAGGGGTTTAAACGAAAAGAACATCCGAGCTTGTCCAATTTTGTCACCATGACCCAGTATGACCAGAATTTTCATCTTCCCACAGCCTTTGCCCCCCAACACCTTACCAATGGTTTGGGCGAAGTATTAAGCCGCCAGGGTATCCCCCAGCTCAGGATTGCGGAAACAGAAAAATATGCCCATGTCACCTATTTTTTCAACGGGGGAAATGAACAGGCTTTTGACGGTGAACACCGGATCATGATCCCTTCCCCCAGGGATGTGGCCACCTATGATCAAAAACCTTCCATGTCTGCCGAAAAAGTGGCCGAAACCGTTTGTGAACAAATACGGTCCGGCAAATTTGAATTTATTGTATTAAATTTTGCCAACATGGACATGGTGGGTCATACGGGTGTTCTTTCTGCTGCCATCAAGGGATGCGAAACCGTGGATGCCTGTGTCAGACAAGTTGCCCAGGCCATATGGGAGACCGGCGGCATTGCCTTTATTACGGCAGATCATGGAAACTCGGAACAGATGATAGCCGACGACGGTTCCCCCCACACCGCCCATACCCTGAATCAGGTCCCCTTTATCCTTGCAGGAACTCAGTTCAAGGACACAGAAATACGCAATGGAATTTTGGGGGATATTTCCCCAACCGTCCTCAAAGCCTTGGGGCTGACACAGCCTGCTGAAATGACAGGAACCCCTTTAATATAAGCGAATGACTATGTTTGAATCAATTAGAGATTTTATCACCGGAGAAGAAATAGACAATGTGGGCTCCGAAGCAAGCCGCCAGATCTTTGAAAAATTTTTGGTGGAGGCAAAAGGATTCCGAAAACAGGATATCCGGGTGGATACACCCCTCATTGTCCAGTTCAAGGGCGAAGATTATGTGTCTTCCATTGACCTGATTGTCTGCTGCAATGACCAGCCGTTTATGGCAATTACCTGTGTGGCAGGATCCATAGGTTCCTATGAACGGGAAATTCTGGCCGCAGCCCGGCTGGCATATGAAGTCCAGATCCCTTTTGCCGTGTCCACCGATGGCAGAAATGCCATTGTCATGGATACGCTTTCCGGGAAAACCATTGGCCAGGGACTGGATGCCGTCCCTTCAAGGAATGAAGCCCAAAGACGCATGGTTTCCATTGAAAAAACCATTTATGCCCCTGAAAAAAGAGAGCGGGAAATGATCATTTACCGCTCTTTTAATATGGAAAAAATAAATCGATAGACCCTCTGTTTTTAAAAAAAATAAATCCTGAAAAAAACCAAGGGCAGAAAAGAAAGTTTTCTGCCCTTGGTTTTTGGTTTTATGGCCGGGTGTTTACGCTTGTGACATTTCTTTGTTGCAATGTTTGCACAGGCTGGCCCGTTTTTTAATAATTTCCGCGCAATAGGGACATTCCCTTGTATAATGCCGCTCATGGAGCTGTTCAACGGCCTTTCTCACGCCTTCCTGGAGAATCGGCGTGGGAAATTTATGGTTCACCAGATGCTCTGCTGCATCGGCATCACCCAGCTCGCCGACCATCTGTGCAGCTTTAAGCCTGGCTTTGGCCGGGATTTTTGGATCCAGCAGAATTTTTAAAATCTCATCCCAGTCCTTTGACAGATAATAATCGGTCAGCAGGGAAAAGGTTTGTATGGCCAACTCTCTTTTGGCCTCCTGCTCTATGAGGACGGCATCATCCAGAATCCCGCCGGTGGCGCCAATGGGGCTGAATACGGGCATGTATTCAAAATTTTTCTGGCCCGGTTCATTGATGCACCGATAGGATGCAGGCGTCTCCATGGTCTCCTGGAGGTGATCCCATCCCTTTTTATAGGAAGAGCATTCATCATTAAAACAGATGAACAAATAGGGAGTTCCCCATCCAAGCCCGTCGGAAACACTGATCTGCGGAACCTCCCACAGGGTCATTTTCTGCTCACAATGGGGGCAATGGGGTTTGTCCATTTTTATATATTTTTCAAGCAATTCTTCTTTTGTTTCAAATGCCATTCTTCTGGTCTCCTTTGGTAGTCTGAGTGTTTCAGACTACCAAAATAAGCACAAGCGCTCAGATGTCAAACCGATCATTCGATCACGGCAAGCACGTCATCTTTGGCCACTGAATCGCCGCTCTTGTAATTAATGGCGCTGATCACACCGCCAGCAGGTGAAGGCAGGGCATTTTCCATCTTCATGGCTTCAATCACCACAATCGTCTCCCCTTCATTGACCGCATCCCCGACATTCTTCGCATACTTGATGATCATCCCGGGCATGGGTGCCTTCACCGGTGTTCCCGTGGCTGGAGAAGGAGCGGCTGTCTTGGGAGCCGATTTTGCCGGGGACTTGGGTGCTGCAACCTGCCGGGCCGGGGCGACGGGAGCCGCCACGGGTGCGGCAGGCGCTGGTGCGGCAGGCGCTGGTGCGGCGTAGGTGATCACAGGGGCGCCCCCCACTTCATCCACCCCCACCTCAAAGTATTCTCCTTCCACAAACACATTAAACACCCTGGCATATTCACTTTTTTCCGGTATGTTTTCGGGTTTTGATCTTTCGATTAATTGGCCTGCCTTTGCCTTTTTGATCATTTCCGCCTGCTTTTCCACATCCTTTAGGGTGATGGGCTTGAGGCTGTCCGGCATCTCTTCCCTGCCGTATTTCTGCATGAGATATTTCTTGCCCGTCACAGGGAAAAGGGCATAGAGGACCAGATCCTCATCATCCACGGCAAGATCTCCGATCTGCTCTCTGGCCTTTTCAAGCTCGGGTTCCAGCACCTCGGCCGGACGGCAGGTAATGGGAGTTTCTCCCCTGTCATAGCCTTTCAGGGCTTTTTTCTGAACTTCCGGGTCAATGGGCACAGAGGTTTTCCCATATAATCCGTAGCACAGGTCCTTAACCTGGGCCGTGATCATCTTATACCGTTCCTCTTTCGTATCAAACAGCACATTGTTGACCGTCTGGATCCCCACAATCTGGCTGGTGGGGGTGACCAGGGGAATCTGGCCCAGCTCTTTTCTGACCCGGGGCAACTCTTTGTAGACCTCATCTATTTTATCCAGGGCATCCATTTCCCGCAGCTGGTTGACCAGGTTTGACAACATGCCGCCAGGGGTCTGGTGCAGCAGGACATTAATGTCGATCATGGAAACCTTGGTATCATCCAGCAAATGTTTGTATTTGGGAAGCACCTCTTTTTCCAGGATATCATTGATCTCTGCCAGGGCCTTTATGTCAAACCCGGTATCCCGGTTGGTGCCCAGAAGCGACATGACAAGGGGTTCTATGGCGGCATGGGAGGTGCGATAGGCATAGGGGGTCATACAGGTGTCAATGATGTCGACACCGGCCTCAATGGCCTTGAAATGGGCCATGGGGGACATGCCCGAGGTAAAATGACTGTGCAGATGAATCAAGGGTTTGACATTGGCTTTTAATGTCTTTACCAGCTCATAGGCGTCATAGGGTGCCATCAGTCCTGCCATGTCCTTGATGCAGATACTGTCAGCTCCCATGTCCTCAAGCTCTTTGGCTTTTTTAAGAAAATAGTCCAGGTTGTAAACTTCCCCGCCCAGGCGCGCCTCGGTCAGGGTATAGCAGATACACCCCTGGAAATGGGCACCGCATTCCTTGATCACCGGGACAACTGTTTCAAAATTCCGATAATCATTCAAGGCATCAAAGGTTCTGAAAATCTCCAGCCCGTTGTCAACGGTCTTTTTCACAAACAGCTTTGCCACATCATCGGCATAGTTCCGATAGCCCACCAGGTTCTGGCCCCGGAGCAGCATGGAAAAAGGGGTTTTCTTGAAGTATCGTTTCAGGGTCCTCAGGCGCTCCCAGGGATCTTCTCCCAGGAAACGATGCATGGTATCAAAGGTAGCCCCGCCCCAGACTTCAACGGCCCAGAATCCAATCTCATCCATTCTTTCGGCAATGGGAATCATGTCTTCGGTTCTGCCCCTTGTGGCAAAAAGAGACTGATGACCATCCCTGAGGGACAGGTCCTGGACCTTTATCGGATTCTCGGCCGCAGGCCTGTCTTTGTCATAATTCATCCCAACCATTTTGACTTGATTATGCTCACTCATTTGATCTTCTCCTGAAAAATATCGCTATTATTTTTAATAAGTTTGTTTTATCGGGTAAGGACCTTATTTAAACATTCTCATCTGCATCATGGTCGAGGCCTGCATCAACGACTGGCGGCCTGCCACCCCCCATAAATTTATCTGGCAAGCGGACATCCGGGGCAGGCTCTGGGGAACCTTTTCAACCGATGCCAACTCCTGGCAGGCATCATTCACCCGGCCTGTATTGATATATGCGGTTACAGCAGCCATTACTGCTACTAATTTTTTCTTGTCCATTTCTTAAATTCCCCTTTCCTATACCGGAATATTTCCATGTTTTTTGGCTGGCCGCATTTCCCGCTTGCAGGCCATGGCTTCCAGGGCGTCAATGAGCCGGGGCCTTGTTTCAGACGGCACAATCACAGCATCCACATACCCCCTGGCTGCGGCACAATAGGGATTTGAAAACTGTTCATTGTATTGGTCTATCTTTTCCTTGCGCATGGCAACCGGATCATTGGCCCCCTTGATTTCCCTGGCATGGATGATATTGGCCGCTCCTTCGGCACCCATGACGGCAATCTGGGCCGTGGGCCAGGCAAAGGCCATGTCCGCCCCCAGATGCCGTGAGCACATGGCGATATAGGATCCGCCGTAATCCTTGCGTGTTATCAGCAATAGCTTGGGCACGGTGGCTTCGGAATAGCACCAGAGCAATTTTGCGCCGTGACGGATAATTCCGCCCCATTCCTGGTCGCTGCCGGGCAGGTATCCGGGCACATCTGCAATGGTGAGCATGGGAATATTAAAGGCATCGCAAAACCGGATAAACCGGGTGGCCTTGTCCGATGCATTGATGTCCAGGCACCCTGCCAGGTTATTGGGCTGGTTGGCAATGATCCCGATGGTCCGGCCGTTGAGCCGGGCAAAGCAGATCACAATATTCTTGGCAAAATACTGGTGGGGTTCAAAATAAACGCCGTCATCCACAATGGAGGTGATAACCTTCTTTATATCATAGGACCTATTTGGATTGTCAGGGATGATGGTATCCAGGGACGCATCCATGCGATTGGGATCATCGGTTGGAAGGGCCATGGGCGGATCTTCCATGTTATTGGACGGCAGATAGGACAAAAGCGTGCGGATATTTTCAATGCAATCTTCGTCCGACTCACAGGCAAACTGGGCCACGCCGGATTTTTCATTGTGGGTCATGGCCCCTCCCAGGTCTTCAAAGGAGATCTCTTCTCCTGTAACGGCCTTGATCACATTGGGACCTGTGATAAACATATAGCTGGATTCTTTTACCATAAAAATAAAATCGGTCATGGCAGGGGAATAGACGGCTCCGCCTGCGGTGGGTCCCATGATGGCCGAAATCTGGGGAATCACGCCTGATGCCGCTGAATTACGAAAGAAAATCTCTCCGTAACCGGACAGGGCATCAATCCCTTCCTGGATTCTGGCGCCGCCTGAATCGTTCATCCCAATGATGGGTGATCCGGTCTTCAGGGCCATATCCATCACCTTGCAGATTTTTTTGGCCTGCATTTCCCCCAGGGACCCGGCCCTGGCCGTAAAATCCTGGGCATAGGCAAAAACCACCCGGCCGTCCACTTTTCCATGCCCTGTGATCACCCCGTCCGCCGGGATCTGTTTGTCCTGCATGTCAAAATTGGTGCACCGATGGGTGACAAACATATCCACTTCTCTAAAACTGCCTTTATCAAACAGGAGATTCAGCCGCTCCCTGGCATTGAGCTTTCCGTCTTCACGGCGTTTGGTAAGCGCCTTTTCTCCCCCCATTTCCAAGATTTTCTGCTCTTTTGCCTTAAGTTCCTGGATCTTATCTGCTGTAACGCCCATAATGCAATCCCTTCCTTATATATTTAAGCTATTTTTCCTCTAAACTAAACCGCCAGGCACAAAACCATTCATCCGGGTGGTCATCGGGCGGACACCCTATACACTGGGTTTTAATCCGCGGGTCCATGGCCCTTGCAAAATATGCATACTCAACCAGGCCTGCAGACTTGCACGGATAATCATCCAGTTTTTTGCTTTTCCTCGCCTTCTGGACCCGGCATTCATTCATCTGAAATACAAAACTTTCCGGCCCCTCGTCAACAATTGATTGTGTATTTATGATAGAGTACATTCTGAAATTCAAGGCTTTTTTCAATCCCGCAAGTCCCGGGCTTTCCCCCAGATTTAAAAACCGTTTAATGGCATGGGCCTCATAGGGAGAAAATTGTGCCCAGCAGGAATCATTGCACCGCTTGGCATCGTTCATCCCATGCTCAAACTCAACCGCCTGGAACCAGACCCCGTCATTGGCAAGCCAACTTTTGGCCACTACCGCCATCAAGCGGTCCATGGAACCCTCGTCCATGTCAAGCAAGGCCCTGGGCAGTCCACTTTCCATCTCAAACCCCAATTCCCTGGACAAATGTTTCATACCGATTCCCACGCTATTTTGGGTTGCTTTGTCCATAATGGCCAGGGCCTTTTCCATTCCCATCTGGTGCCGGACCTCTGCAAACCAAAGTCCATAATGAACGACAATTCTGGTAAACATGTCAACAACAAAGCTTGCACGTTCCTCTTTTGTGAGGCGCAAGTGATCACCATTGATCTGTGTCATGGGGCAAACTCCTTTAAAGAATGATGCGGTATAGCTTAATTGACGGCTGAACCATACCTAATAAATCGGCACCTGCCTTGTCAAGCAACTTGGTAAAATCCAAAACGATTCTCTTTTTTTTGTCAGATAAAAAATACCCATTGAGATACCCGGCCCATGGCCTGGGACAGCATTATTTATCATTGCTTTTAAACACAATAGCAGTTAGTATAAGCTTCAGTTGTTTTCTTGCATTTGTATCACCAGGGCAATGTTAACGATAGTCGGAGCCGGGTATGTTGATAAAGAAACACCTTACAAATCAGATATGGCCATCTGTTTTTTCAAGCGGCTGGCATGTTCTTGGTCCCCTTAGCAGAAAATCTTCCATGTGGGGCAATTCATGACATCCGGCTACCAGCACAGGGTTCTGCTTGTTGATGATGAAGCCCAGATCGGAAAAGCCATCGGCCGCCTCCTGGCAATGGAAAAACTCGAATATGTCTATGCCGACAGCGGTGACTCGGCTTTGGAGAGTATTAAAACAGCGCCTTATCCCTTTTCCCTGATTATCTCGGACCAACAGATGCCCGGAATGCAGGGTACCCAATTCCTTGAACATGCCAAACGATTAAATCCGGATACCATCCGTTTTCTGGTCACAGGCTATTCGGAAATGCAGACCATCATCAATGCCATAAACAAGGGATCTGTCCAGCGGTATATCTCAAAGCCCTGGGACAATGACGAAATGGTCAAGGCCATACGCGCCGGCATTTCACAATATGAACACTTCATGGACAATGAAAAACTGGTCAGCCTTGCCAAAAAACAGAATGCAAAGCTATATGAATTAAACTGCGAACTCATGGAAGCGGCAAAAGCCCATGGCAAAGAACTGACAGCCATGGACACGGAAATTGAAGCCATTAAAACACAAGCAACGGAATTGACCTCCCAGGCAATTCTGGGCCCGAACCGGCTTGCCGAAGAATTGCAGACGATCATCGGTCCTGCCGGCGAAAAGGGTCAACAGATGCTCAATCAATTGTTCTCACAAACCATACAGGCCCTGTACACAGACTTCCGCGACCTGGCCCTGGGAAACGGATTCGAGATGCCGCCACCCGGAACGGGAGGGGGCCGTGACTGAACCTTCACCCCCAAGAATTCTCATTCTTGAAAGCGATGAGACCATAAGCCGGCATGTCCAGACCCTCCTTGCCAAGGAAGGCTGGAGTGTTCAATGCGAGATGGTTTCAAAACAAGCCCTCCAGCAGCTGGAGGATTCCAAAACCGCCCCATTCAACCTGTTTATTTCCAGTTTTAAATTACCCAGGATGGAAGGGGATGACATCTTAAAAAATGCAAAGATAATTTCCCCTATGACCCAGCGGATGCTCATGGTTCCGGACAACGAAGCGGATATGGTAATCAGGGCCATCAACAAAGGGGGTATCAATTCCTGTATTGTCTACCCGTTTACAGATGAAGACCTGATCAACCAGGCCAAAAGCTGTCTTGTTCAATTCAGGATGGCCATGAAACGCCGGCAATTAAAACGGGTCACCGCACACCAGAACAAGCAGATGTTTCAGATTGCCCAGAAGCTGAAAAAAAAAGCCCAGGCCGTCAAAGACCTCATTGATGAGAAAAAAGCCGAAAAGCTGATGCTCCGTTCAAACCTGAGAAAAGCCCTTAAAGACAATGGCCCCAGCGGCCAGTACACCCTTGGGGACAGAATGGATAAAAACAAGGTTCTGGCCACGCCCGAAGCATTCCAGTCCCAATTTATCATGCTGTGCAACTACATTAAAGCTGTGTTCGACAACGCGGCTTCTAAAATTGGCATCGACCCGGTTGTCATGGATCTTGATGGTCTTGTTCCCCTGGGAACACCGACACCTGGACAAACAGAAGATACCGCCGCCCATGCCGATTTCATTCCCAAAATACTAAAAACAGCGTTTTCATCGCCAATGGAAAGTTGCCTGAACCTTTTTCAGGAAGAAAAAGAAACCAGGGAAAGTGACCTTCCCTTAAGTGCACAGATTACTGTTTCCGTATCCAAGGATCAGACAAAGGCCTATCTTCAGAGGACAAAAGGAATAGAATCTGACGACCCGGTCACCCTGTCAAATCTGCTGGAACTGTTACGCGAACAATACATCACCCACGGTATTATCGAAGATGAAGCCATCGAGGCCTGGATAGCCGTGCTGAAGACAGGAAAGGAAGACCTGGTTGTTGCAAGGGGGGAAGCACCGGTTCCCGGAAAAGACGGAAAGATAACCTATCATTTTGAGAATGATTTTACCAACCCCGGCAAGGTAATGGAGGATGGAACCATTGATTTCCGGGACCGGGGCAGGATACCCTATGTTGGCAAAGGCGATCTGATCGCAGAAAAAATTCCTGCCATTGAGAGCAAAAACGGAACCACCGTTTTTGGAGACCCCATTCCGGTTGAAGAAGTTATGGATCCCCTCTTTATTAACGGCAGCGGTACCCGCATTTCCGAAGACGGCTTAAGCATATATGCGGATCTGGATGGCCAGCCCCATTTGGATGCCATGGGCAATATCACTGTCAACCCGGAGCTGACCATCAAAGGGGATGTGGATTTTGAAACCGGCAACATTGAGTTTAAAGGCAATATTGTTGTCACAGGGATAATCAAAGAAGGATTTACGGTCAAATGCATTAATCTTACGGCCAAGGAGATAGAAGGGGCGAAGATTGATCTGTCCGGTGACCTGAACGTATCAGCAGGCATCACCGATGCAACCATTACTGCCCAGGGCACTGTGTATGCAAAGTTCATCAACCATTCAATGGTCAAAGGGTTTGGCAATCTTGTGATCCAAAAAGAAATCATTGATTCAAACATCTTTATCAGCGGTGCCTGCCAAAATCCCACAGGCCATATCATTTCTTCAAAAATAAATGCAAAAAGCGGTGTAGAAGCGGGTAAAATCGGAACACAGGCATCCAAACCCGCTACGCTGAGGGTCGGAACGGATGATCATATTGAGGAAGTGGTTCGAGAGGTTGACGCCAGTCTCCAAAAATCTTTATCCCGGTTGCAGGAACTTAGGGAAAAAATCAAATCCATCGAAACACAGGACCAGGAGCTTTACGAACGGATAACCCAAAAAGCCCAGATCCAGGAAAAAGCCCAGAACGAAATCAAGGAGATAACCAAAACCCTTTCCGATCTGAAAAAAGCAGACCCGGCCGAAGGGCAAAGAGCTGCTTCCAGGATTAAAAAACTGACTGAAATAGCAGAGGCAGCTGAGCTGCAATTAAATGAAATATTTGAAACCCAGGACCAGTTTGCAAAACAAATTGATCAGCTAAAAGAACAGGTGACACTGATAGAGGCGCGCAATAAAACCTATGTGCTTCAAAAAAAAGGCCTCAGGGTATTTGCAGACAAAACCACTGCCCTTCCCCGGGTTGTTGTCCAGGGAAAAATCGTACAGGATACTGTCATTCAAGGCCCCAATGCCTCTCTTGTTCTCAGAGACGACCGGTCCAGGTGCCAGATCCAGGAAACAGCCCGGCAGGAAGACGGGCTCCATCTTTACGAAATGAGTGTCGCAGATTTATAAAATCCCTTCCAAAACGCGATCCGCCAATTCCAGATAATACCGCCCCTCCTCATTTTTCTCCCTTTTCAGGCAACCATTGCCGTAAATACGGCATTTTTCTTCCAATACCCTGGCCGTCATCCGTTCATATTCCCTGGAAAGGGTTTTTTTCTGAATCAATTGAACCATGGAAATGATCCTGTATTTGTCCTGGGAATGGAAGGAGGACAATTGATCCCCATGGCCCCCATATTTGATGGTACAGGGCCGGTCAACCAAAAAGATCGGATAATCCGCCAGAATGCGAAGCCACAGGTCATAATCCTCACACACGGGGAAGGCTTCATTAAAATATCCTTTTAACGCAAAAAGCTGCTTGCGCATCATCACAGCAGAGGGGCTGACCAGGCAAAGATGGAGGGACGGCTCAAAAATCATGCCGGACAATTTTTTATGCTTTCTTTTGGGATTGACCCTTTTGCCGTTCCGTATCCAGATTTCTTCCGTCTGACAGATCAAGGCTTCCGGATTTTGTTCAAAAAAGTCAACCTGGCAGGAAATTTTATCCGGTTTCCAGGCATCGTCCGAGTCAAGAAGCGCAACAAACTCACCGCAGCTTCTTTTTATCCCCAGGTTGCGCGCTGCGCTCACCCCTTTATTTACCTGGGTCAACACCTGAATTTTATCCCCATACCCTTCCAAAATATCCCGGGTGTTATCGGTTGATCCATCATCGATAACGATAATCTCAATTGCCCCATACTCCTGTGCCAGGACCGAATCAACGGCATTTTTCAGGGTCCAGGCCCGGTTAAATGTGGGGAGGATGACACTGACCCGTTTTTCTTTTTTTTTCTCCATATCGGCTTTATATCATGGCCTGTTTATGTCGTAAATCCTTATATTGCCGGATAAAAACCTTGCCCGGGAGAAAGTTTTTTCCAGGAAGATATACGGTTGCCGCAGGAGACTTTTTGTCTTTTTCCTTGCTTTTTCTGAAGAAATAAAAAATAATGAACATCCTTCATTATAAATATCGGTAATCCTTGACATACGAATTCAAATCACATAAGGAAGGGCCTTAATTTTGGATAGGTTTATCTATTAAGAGGATATTATGGGAAAAGGCAAATCAGTTTCACATGCAATTGACACAGAATGGTGTAAGGGGTGTGGTATATGCGTGCATTTCTGTCCCAAGCAGGTACTTGAGCTTGACAGAGACGGAAAAGCAGAAGCAGTAAGACCGGAGGACTGCATCGCATGCAAATTGTGCGAACTCCGATGCCCTGACTTAGCAATCCTAATCATAAAGAAGCAGGAAGGGGAAAATGACTAACCAGAATAATATCAAGTTTGTTCAGGGAAACGAAGCCTGTGTTGAGGGTGCTCTCTATGCCGGCCTCAATTTTTTTGCAGGCTACCCCATCACCCCGTCCACGGAAATTGCTGAGCATCTTTCGGAAAGGCTTCCCCAGATAGGCGGAAAATTCATCCAGATGGAAGATGAAATCGCCTCCATGGGCGCCATCATCGGTGCTTCCCTTACGGGGAACAAAGTCATGACCGCCACCTCAGGACCGGGATTCTCCCTGAAACAGGAAGCACTGGGCTATGCCTGTATGGCAGAAATCCCCTGTGTCATTGCCAATGTTCAAAGGGGCGGTCCCTCCACGGGAAACCCCACCCATGTGAGCCAGGGAGATGTCAATCAGGCCAGATGGGGAACCCATGGGGATCATGCCATCATAGCGCTGACGGCATCCAATCACCAGGACGTTTTTAAAATAACCGTTGAGGCCTTTAATCTGGCGGAAACCTATCGGACACCGGTGATTATCCTCCTGGATGAAGCCATTGGTCACATGCGCGAAAAACTGATCATTCCCGAGCCCGGAGAGATGAACGTGGTGGACCGGTTGCGCACTTCGGTCCCCAAAGGGGTGGATTACCATCCGTACCTGCCCCGTGAAGACGGTCGGCTGCCCATGTCTGATTTTGGCGCCGAACATCGGTACAACGTGACCGGTCTTTTCCATGACATGTGGGGGTTTCCCAACAATGACCCTTCTGTGGTAAACGGACTGCTCCATCACCTGGTGGACAAAATCGAAAACAATGTCAACAACATTGCCATGTACAAGGAATATTGGTTGGATGATGCGGAATATGTCCTTGTTTCCTTTGGGTCTTCGGCCCGGTCTTCCATCCACCTGGCAAAGAACAGACGGGCAAGGGGAGTTAAGATAGGGGTTCTCGAACTTCAAACCCTCTGGCCTTTTCCTGCGGATATTGTCCGGGAAAAATGTGCCAATGCCAAGGCCGTCATCGTGGTTGAAATGAATATGGGACAGGTGGTCACCCAGGTTAAAAGCGCCGTGGACAATCCCAACAACGTCTTCCTGGCAAACCGGATTGACGGCCAGTTGATATCCCCCACGGATATCAAAACGGTCCTGAGAATGATTCAAGGCAAGGGGGTTTAAGATGAACGATACACCATTTGATTTTAAAAATTATGTAAGAGCGCGCTTCTTCCCCCATATGTGGTGTCCGGGTTGCGGCCATGGAATCGTCCTGGGATCGCTGCTTAGGGCAATCCATGAACTGGGGCTTTCGAAAAACGAAATTGTCATGACCTCGGGCATTGGTTGCTCATCCAGGATATCCGGGTATGTGGATTTCCATTCCCTGCATACCATCCATGGCAGGGCATTGACCTTTGCCACCGGCGTCAAGCTTTCCCGTCCCCACCTCAAGGCCATTGTGCCCATGGGAGACGGGGATGCCCTGGCCATTGGCGGAAACCATTTTATCCATGCCGCCAGGCGCAACATCGATATCACGGCCATTGTGATGAACAATAAGATATACGGCATGACCGGCGGACAATTTTCCCCCTTGTCAGGTCCTGGCAAGAAGGCGACCACCGCGCCCTACTCGACCATAGACAATAGTTTTGATATTGTTGAACTGGCCAGAAGTGCTGGTGCCTCTTTCGTTGCAAGGTCCACAGTGTTCCATGCCACGGAAGCCAAGGATATTCTCAAAAAAGCCATCATGCACAAGGGGTTTTCCGTTGTTGAGATTCTGTCCCAATGCCCCACCTATTACGGCAGAAAAAACAAAGAAGGAGATGCCGTCCAGATGATGGAAGGGTTTAAAGACAATACCGTTAAAATAGGGTCCAAAAAACTGGAGAAAAATCCCAATCTGATCCAGCGGGGCATCTTTGTTGAAGACACGGACAAGCCGGAATATTGTGAGGCCTATGACCGCATCATTGAGACCGCAATGAAAGGAAACGCATAATGGAACGTTCAAGACTTGTTTTTTCAGGCTCAGGCGGACAGGGCGTGATTACAGCGGCCATTATCCTGGCCAAGGCCGCTGCAATTTTTGAAGGGAAAAATGCCATTCAGTCCCAGAGTTATGGAGCTGCCGCAAGGGGAGGCGCCACCAGAAGCGATATCCTTATCTCAGATACGGAAATTAATTTCCCCAAAGTGATCCAGCCCAATATTCTGGTCAGCCTGACCCAGGAAAGCTACAACAAATTTTCCCCGATTCTTCGGCCGGGCGGCCTTTTATTGATGGATTCAAAATATGTGACCATTGCAAAAAAGGTGGATGCAAAGCATATCTGCCTGCCCATGTATGAAATGGTTATGGAAAAAATCGGAAAACCCATTGTCTTTAACATCTGCATGCTGGGTGCCCTCATCGGAATTTCCCAGCTGGTGAAACCTGAATCCATTCTCAAGGTTTTGGAAACCACTATTCCCAAAGATTTTATGGATATGAACAAACGAGCCCTGGACCTGGGTATCCAGATGGGAGATGCCCAGCGATAGGCATGCCTCCTGGTTTTAACCTTAAAAAAATGCCTGCGGCTCAATTTGCCGACAGGCATTTTTTTTTATTGTTTTTTCTTTTTACCAGGCCCTGGTTCTGCTATGGGAAACAGGTCCTCAATATTGAGTCCTTTTATTTTTTTAAGGCAACTGTCCAGGGCTTCCTGTTCCGAACTGCCAGCCCCCTGGTGCTCGGGTTTGGCAACAATATTCACCAGATTGGGAACCGCAATATAATCCCCTGCCAGGTTTCCCTGGATTTTCTGATGGACATCAATGTAAATCATCCTGCCTTTTCTGATCAGATTATACCGGGTGATCCGGGTTAAAATGTCATTTATGTGAAGTTCCATAGCCTATCTCCTTTTTTAGTGTACACCTGCCACACTTCCCGCGGGTTATCAAGATCTTTTTTTTGTGCCTCCCGGAATAATGAGATAAGTGACATCCCCCCCTATTCAAACCCATACCAATGCGTTAGAATAGAACTATTGTAATAGAAGCTGCAGACAAAACGAATCGGGAAACGATAAGTGCTTCCGCCCATGCGGCAACGATTCATCCTGCAAAATATTTAAAAAAGATATGGAACACTTTCATGGCAGACCTACTCCCCACAGAACTGATTGCCAACTGGCAAACCCTTCATCGGGTTTTTATCCAACCGGAAGATGAAAACAGCAAAAAAATTCTTGTCAAATACATGGAAAAAATTCTTTTCGGACTCCATGATTTTCTGAACAAACATGTCGGTGTAACCGAAGAAATCAGCCTTGCCAAACTGTCAGAGGCCTATATGGACACCACCATCAACAAAGACCCCCAAAAAAAACTGGCCGATGTCATTGAAGACATCATCCATGACATTGCACCCCGGGCTGTCAATGTTGCGTCCCCGTATTTTATCGGCCATATGACCTCGGCGATTCCCTTTTTCATGGTCCACCTTAAGGCCATTACTGCGGCCTTGAACCAGAACGTGATCAAACTTGAAACCTCAAAAGTGCTTTCTATCCTGGAAAAGCAGGTCATCGCAAAGATGCACAGAATGGTTTACAAACAAAATGACGCATTTTACAAGGCCCATGTCCAGAATACCCAAACAACACTGGGGGTATTCACCACCGGGGGAACCACAGCCAATATCACTGCCTTGTGGGTGGCAAGGAATTCAGTGCTTTTTCCCAAAGGCGATTTTAAAAGCATTGAAGAAAACGGTTTTTTCCAGGCATTAAAAACCCATGACCTCGAACGGATGGTTGTTTTGGTCTCAAAAAGGGGACATTTTTCCCTGAAAAAGGCAGGCGGTCTTCTGGGCCTGGGAAACCAGAATGTGATTGCCATTGATGTGGACAAAAACCGGCAAATTGACCTTTCCAAACTCAAGGCGCTGATCCAAAAACTTAAGTCCGACGGAAAAACAAAAATAGTGGCCATTGTGGGGCTTGCCGGTGCTACAGAAACCGGTATCATTGACCCCCTTCCCCAGCTTGCCGATATTTGTGAGGAACACAAGATCCATTTCCATGTGGATGCTGCCTGGGGGGGGCCGGTCCTTTTGTCTGAAAAATATGCCCACCTGCTTGAAGGAATTGAAAGGGCAGATTCTGTGACCATTGATTGTCACAAACAATTTTATATGCCCATGACAGCAGGCATGGTCTATTTTAAAGACCCCACAGCCCTTGATAAAATTGCCTATTATGCCAGTTATGTTAACCGGAGAGGCTCCGTTGACCTTGGCATCAAAACCCTTGAAGGTTCCAGGGAAGCAAGTTCTCTTATCCTCGACTCCGCCCTGAAAATCATGGGCTCCAGGGGCTATGCACTGATGATAGAACACGGCATTGAAACGGCCAGGATATTTGCGGGAAAAATCAGGAAAAGACCCTGTTTTCAAGTTGTGACCGAGCCTGTTTTAAACATTGTTACCTATCGAATGGTACCCGAAGCCATTCAAAAAAAGCTGGCATCCGGCGATCAAACACAACACCTGAATGAAGTTTTGGACACACTCAATAAAAACATCCAGCGGATTCAACGGGAGGCCGGCAATAGTTTTGTCTCCCGGACCCAGCTAAAAGCCTTTCCGTCAGACGATCACGACAGTGTTGTTCTGAGATCCGTGATCATGAACCCCATGACCACCCCCGAAATTCTGGATGAAATCCTGGATGAACAGGAGGCCATATTCAAAAAAATAGCGGGGACACATTTTCCCTTGACAGGGCCCTGATATCTGATATATCACACATCAGATATCTGAAACACTCACCATACCCGCCTCAGTTAGATGTTGGGGATACCCCCCGGGACAAAGGCGGTGGAAAAAACTTATTTTTGGAGGTAGTATCCAATGAAGATGACCACAGAAGAGGCCTTTGTAAAAGTTCTCCAGATGCATGGAATTGAACATGCCTTTGGTATTATCGGTTCTGCCATGATGCCGATTTCCGACCTGTTTCCCAAAGCCGGCATCTCGTTTTGGGATTGCGGACATGAATGCAACGCCGGCATGATGGCCGATGGGTTCACCCGGGCTTCGGGCAAGATGTCCATGATGGTGGCCCAGAACGGACCCGGCATCACCAACTTTGTGACCCCTGTAAAAACAGCTTTCTGGAACCACACCCCCCTGCTGCTGGTAACACCCCAGGCAGCCAATAAGACCATGGGTCAGGGCGGTTTCCAGGAAGTCCCCCAGATGGCAGTCTTCCGGGACATGGTGGCGTATCAGGAAGAAGTTCGTCATCCTTCCCGCATGGCAGAAGTTCTCAACCGGGTCATCATGCAGGCAAAACGCGCCTCCGCTCCGGCCCAGATCAATGTACCCCGCGACTTCTGGACCCAGGTGATTGACATTGAACTGCCGGCCATTGTGGAACTCGAACTTCCTGCCGGCGGACAGGAAGCCATTGCCCGGGCAGCAGCTCTTTTGTCCAGTGCAAAATTTCCTGTCATCCTCAACGGCGGCGGTGTTGTTATCGGCGGCGCCATCAAAGATTCAATGGCTTTGGCAGAGCGTCTGGATGCGCCGGTTTGCTGCGGTTACCAGCACAATGATGCCTTCCCGGGAAGCCATCCGCTCTATGCCGGGACCCTGGGTTACAATGGGTCAAAAGCTGCCATGGAACTGATTGCCAAGGCAGATGTTGTTCTGGCTCTGGGTACCCGCCTGAACCCCTTCTCCACCCTTCCCGGCTACGGCATCAACTATTGGCCCACCCATGCCTCGGTCATTCAGGTGGATATCAACCCCAACCGAATCGGTCTGACAAAACCCGTGACCGTTGGCATTGTCGGGGATGCCAAAAAAGTTGCCAACTCACTTCTTGCCCAGCTGTCTGCCACGGCCGGAGATGCACAGCGTGACGCCCGCAAGGCGACCATTCATCAGATCAAGACAGACTGGGCCAAACAATTGGAAGGCATGGATCACGAACAGGATGATCCCGGCACAACATGGAACGAACGCGCCCGGAAGCGGGATCCTGAAAAAATCACCTCCCGCATGGCCTGGCGGGCCATACAAAAGGCTTTGCCCCAAAATGCCATCATCTCTTCGGACATCGGGAACTCTTGTGCTCTGGGGGCTGCCTATCCGACCTTTGAGCAAGGCCGTAAATACCTGGCGCCCGGCATGTTTGGGCCTTGCGGGTATGGCTTCCCGGCCATCCTCGGTGCCAAAATCGCCCAGCCCGATGTGCCGGTGGTAGGCTTTGCCGGCGACGGGGCCTTTGGTATCTCCATGAACGAAATGACTGCCTGCGGTCGCGGTCAATGGCCTGCCATTACCATGATCATCTTCCGCAATTACCATTGGGGTGCTGAAAAACGAAACACCACACTTTGGTATTCAGACAATTTTGTCGGGACCGAGCTGAACCGGGATGTGAACTATGCCCAAATCGCAAAGGCCTGCGGTGTTGAGGGTGTTCAG
>VMSR01000134.1 GCA_013792075.1 Desulfobacula sp. | reverse complement strand
AAATAAATGATAAAACCGATAAAAATACTAATGGTGGACGATGAAAAAAGGTTTCGGGACACGACAAAGAAAATATTGTCAAAAAAAGGGTTTGATACGATCCTGGCCGAAAACGGAGAGGATGCCCTTGAAAAAATAGCCCAGGAGCCTGATGTTGTTATTTTGGATATAAAAATGCCGGGCATGGACGGGCATGAAACCTTGAAAAAAATTAAAAAGATGAGGCCGGAGCTGCCGGTTATCATGCTCACCGGTCACGGTGAGAAACCCTCGGCAAGACAAGCCCTTGTCGAGGGTGCCTTTGATTACCTTGCCAAGCCCTGCGATATTGATCTCCTGGCAGAAAAAATAAAGGAAGCCTGTCATCTGACGAATAAGATGTCCGCTTCTTCTGTTCAAAAAGAAAACAAGATTCTGGATGTGATGATTCCGTTTTCAGAATACACCATCATCAATGAAGAAAAAACCATACAGGATGCAATCAATGCGTTGAAAGATTCTTTTTCTGCCAAGCTTGCCACCAGCCAATTGATGGAAACCGGCCATCGGTCGATTCTTGTGGTGGACCGCAACAATCAAATAAACGGAATATTAACCATCCGGAATCTGCTGGAAATGCTCATGCCCGCATATCTGTCCGCAGGCAAACCCTCCCTTGCAGACAGTATCGAATATTCCCCCATGTTCTGGAAAGGAATGTTCAGTACGGGAATCCGGGATATGAAGAACAAATGCATTTCCGAGGTCATGTCCCCTTCGCCCATTTCCATTGACGGCAATTCAAACCTGATGGAGGCTGCATACCTCATGCTTCAAAACAATGAGAGGCGGCTTCTTGTAAAAGTATCTGACAAGATTGTTGGCGTGATACGGGAGCAGGATCTGTTTTTTGAAATGGAAAAAATACTGACATTATAACACCTAAAAGGCATATTTTTTTAAATCCCATGCCAACAGCCCGGAGAAAAGGGAACCTGCCATTTCTCCGGGCTTTTTTTTCGGCCATACAAATTATCCGGCAAGGTGTTTGTGCAAGCTTTTGGTTTTTTTTATCCCCTTGCATCGGATTTGTGTGTCATGGCAGCCAGGATCTCCTCAAATATATCCTGATCCCGGATGATACCGATTATCCGGGATATATCCTGAACCAGCAGCAGCCTTTTTGCGTCTTTCCACATGAGGTGTGCCACTTCCAGAAGATTGGCATTCTCACTTATAACCGGCGGCCGTTCGGACATGATTTCCCTGATTTTTTTTCCGGCAATCGTGGTTACCCGATCTGAAAAAAAACCATTCCAGAAAATAGATGAAAATCTGGCACTCTCTTCAGTGGGCACATCGCTTGCCGCTATATATTCAGGCCTTACTGCCCGGATAATATCTATTTTTGTCAGCACGCCTGTGATGACAGCCTTTTCGTCCAGGACCACGATCACATCAGGTGCACGTTCCTTTTTGGAGGCAGTGATTGCCGCATCTTGCGTCGGGTCGAACCATTTTTCCATGGCGTGTCGAACCTGACTGTCTGCAGATAGGGTCATCACCTCGTTAATGGGTGTCATGATGTCCAGGGCCTTTTTCAAATCTGTTCGAAATCCATGGTGCTTTGCCCTATAGGCTTCCTCAATTCTCGATGCCAGAAGATCAATGTCACAGGGTTTGGCCAGATAGTCAAAGGCATCTCTTACCAGCGCCCGGGTTGCCGAGTATCTGCTGCCATGGCCGGTGAGGATGATCACCTGTGTTT
>VMSR01000133.1 GCA_013792075.1 Desulfobacula sp. | reverse complement strand
CTGTTCTGCTTCCGGATATTTCAGACGCAATAAACGCATGGTTTGAAATACCTGCTCATAACTGTATCCATGAATATTATTGTAGTCATAATGCTGTATTGCACAGAGGGTCTGGATATGGTGCCTGATATTGTTTCCCTGCCGATCAAATCGCTTCGTCATAAAGTGGGCTCGGTTGCCTTCTTCTAACAATTCGCATTCTGTCATTTCAATGTCACATTCCTTTGCCATTAGAGAATATGCGTATTCAACGCGTCCCCAGCCATGACTGTCTCCGAATTGTGCACCACTTACACCGTCAAGCTTTACAAGCCAATGTTCAAATCCCTTGGGTGCTTTAGCCTGACCGGATCTAACTTCTTTTGTTTTTTTATTGTAAGCTATAACGGCCTTGGGTCTTGCCCCGCCGGCAGAGGTTCCGATTTTTAAGAGTTCTTTCATAGCGTGTTCATCATCGGCACTGACATTTATTTCAAAATTCTCTCTTTCCGAGAATATTTTTTTGGCAACGTCAACAAGGCTTGCTATTTCAACAGAAAATGTGTTTTTGCCTGCTTTCAACTGGGCAGGCTCAAACTCTAGGGCACCCATCCCCCTGGTGCCGATAAAACATAGTTTTTCAACCGGATTCATGCTGTTGGATGGACGGCCATTTTGGGCCAGCCATGCTTCAATCAGCAGATTGCCATATTTATCAGGCAGAGAGTCTGCAAGTAAACCGGGTAACCCTTTAAATGTATCCTCCGTCATATCTTTTGATGGGAGCAGATCCGGAAAGCTGTATACCCGGCTGCCATTGCTGACAGGCATTTTTATCGGAGAAACATCCCAGTTTTTCTCTATAAAACTTTTATCAAACTGGAAACTTGCTAATTGCCGTGCAGCATCCCACCTGACAACACCTGCAAACGTACCCCAGATATGTACATATGCATAATCTACCACCCCAAATCTCCATTTGAATCATTTGTTTTAGGTTTAGGCCTCGCTCTCTTTTTTTCTTTTTCTTTTAATTTGGCGTATTCTATCGGACTGATTGTTTCCTCGATGGTGAATATGCTCAACAAATGGATCAGATCAAGCGCCCTCAATATTTGAATGAGGGTAGCAAGCGTTATAGACCCACCATTTTCTATCTGACTCAAGGTCCAGCGGTTTATTCCAGCATCTTCTGCGACTTGAGCCTGTGTTTTGTTCTGCTCCAGTCGCTGATGTCTAACATAGGCCCCGATGGTGCCTATTATCGCTTTATCTGACATTGCGACCCAATCTGTGTTTGTTTTTTCCATCATTATTCCAATCAACTCACTTTTTGTTAGTATTTACCAACAGATATCAAAACATGCTAAAAAAAACAAGAGGAATATGGCATCAAAAAGTTGGTTTTTACCAACATAAATAAAAAAAAAGCTTATAATGTTGGCATTTTTGAACTTCCATGAATGTTTTTCCAACGCCGCAAATAACCGGTGCAAATAGAGCGCAGCGGAATTTGCATCCGAGTTAATTTGCCTTGTTATGTATTCTTTTATTCAATACCAGCCCTCTAACATTCAAACCTCAATTATCAAAGATCACATCCAACGTCGCATTTTTCGTTGCTGACAGAACCAATGCGTAATGCTTTGCTCGAGTTAAAGAAACCTGTAACACACGGATCATATGAAGGGCTTTTTGTGCGATTGACTGTTATGAACAAAGGTTTCCAGGCATCGGCAGGGTGGAAGGTAGAAAGGACAAGGTCTTTTCAGGCATGTTCATATTCACCCACCTGGAATTGCTGTCCTGCCAGGATTGGCTCGGCTTTCATCATAGCGCCAATCGTACTATCAACAGAGAGGATAAGTGCCTATTGAAAATTAAAAGCAAGCCAAACACTTTTTTTATTGACAATAAAAAAGTCATGCTATATTTTTTTACAAAACTGCGGATTCAATATTTAAGAACACACCATAAAAAAATATTTTATCCTCGGGTGTCAACCATTGCCAGACTTAACCCATACCAGATACAAGGGACCTTTGAAATGGATGTGATTGAAACCAAAATTGATGTAAATTCCAAGGACTACAAAGCCAATTATCGTGAGATGACAGGGCTTGTGGAAGAGCTGATGCAGGAACTCGACCGGGCCATGAATGAACGCTCCCCCAAGGCCATAAAACGCCACGAAGAGTCCGGCAAACTGCCGGCCCAAAAAAAACTGGAGTTGCTACTGGACAAAAACACCCCGTTTTTGGAAATAGCCCCCCTGGCCGCCAGGGGGCTCTATGACGGCAAAATCCACAAGGCCGGCCTGATCAACGGCATTGGAATGGTTGCGGGCAAAGAATGCATGATCACCATGAACGATGCCACCATCAAAGGGGGGTCCATGTACCCCATGGCTGTGAAAAAAATGCTGCGCTGCCAGACCATTGCCATGGAAAACCGACTGCCCCTGATCAATCTCATGGATTCCTCGGGTGCCTTTCTTCCCCTGCAATCGGAAATCTTCCCGGACCTGGATGACGGGGGAAGAATTTTTTACAACCAGGCCATGATGTCCAAAATGGGAATTCCCCAGATTGTGGGGGTCATGGGATTGTGCACGGCCGGCGGCGCATACGGAGTGGCCATGTGCGACGAGATTGTCCATGTAAAGGACCATGGGGCAATTTTTTTAGGAGGGCCTCCCCTGGTCAAGGCCGCCACCGGGGAAGACGTCTCGGCAGATGAACTGGGAGGTCCCCTGGTCCATTGCCGGGAATCCGGCGTGTCCGACTATTATGCCGAAGATGATGCACACGCCATCCAGATCATCCGCAAAATTGTGGACAACCTGCCGGCCGCCGATAAATCAACGCTTTCCATGAAACCTGCCGCCCCTCCCCTGTATGACCCCAAAGAACTCTACGGCATTGTCAGCCCCGATCTTTCCAAACCCTATGATATCAGAGAAGTCATTGCCCGGGTGGTGGACGCCAGCCGGTTTCTGGAATTCAAGGAGATGTACGGCCCCACCCTGGTCACCGGCTGGGCCCACATCCATGGGTATCCCGTGGGCATCCTTGCCAACAACGGTATCCTGTTTTCAGACAGCGCCCAAAAGGCAACCCAATTTATTCAAGTGTGCGACAAGCGTAAAATCCCCCTGGTCTTTCTCCAGAATATCAATGGATTCATCGTGGGAAAAGCCTATGAACGCGGCGGGATTACCAAGGACGGGCACAAGATGGTCAATGCTGTTGCCACGGCAACGGTTCCCAAATTCACCATGGTGGTGGGGGCCTCGTTCGGGGCGGGCAATTATGCCATGTGCGGAAGGGCCTATTCTCCCCGGATGCTCTGGATGTGGCCCAATGCCCAGATCGGGGTCATGGGGGGTGCCCAGGCAGCGGATGTGCTCATCACCATCACCAACGACCAGCACAAACGAATGGGGCAGGCTGCCATGACTGTTGAAGAAATGGCATTTATCAAAGAACCGGTGATGGCCAATGCCGCAAAAGAAGGCAATCCCTATTACAGCACAGCCCAGCTCTGGGACGACGGGATCATCGATCCTGCCAAAACCCGGGATGTACTGGGCTTGGGAATTTGCGCGGCCCTCAACGCGCCCTTGAGGGATGATGTACACGGCTATGGCGTTTTCAGAATGTAAGCAGACCCAACAGACAGGAAAATATCATGTTTAATAAGATTCTCATTGCCAACAGGGGCGAAATAGCCGTCCGGGTCATCCAGACCTGCAGGGACATGGGCATAAAAACCGTTGCCGTATATTCAGATGTCGACGCAAAAGCCCTCCACGTGCTGGAAGCGGATGAGGCCGTCTGTATCGGCCCTTCGGATCCCGCCCAAAGCTACCTTGACATGGACAAGATCATCCGGGCAGCCCGGGACACCCAGGCCCAGGCCATCCACCCGGGGTATGGATTTTTATCGGAAAACCCGGAATTTGTGGAAAAATGCGACCAGGCCGGCATCGTTTTTATCGGACCGCCGGCCAGGGCAATCCGGGAGATGGGAGATAAAATCACCTCCCGCAGAATCATGGTTGACGCCGGGGTGCCGGTCACTCCGGGCTTAAACTCCAGCAGTCACAGCCCTGGGGAAATGATAGGCAAAGCCGATGAAGTCGGGTATCCGGTGCTGATAAAGGCCACGGCCGGGGGCGGGGGTAAGGGTATCCGTATTGTTCACGCCCGTGAACAACTGGCAGAGGCCTGCGAATCCGCCTCCAGGGAGGCAAAAAATGCCTTTGGAAACGGTGCTGTCTATCTTGAAAAATATTTTACCCGGGCCCGGCACATCGAATTTCAGGTTTTGGCCGACACTTTTGGGAAAACCATCCATTTGCTGGAACGGGAATGTTCCATCCAGCGGCGTCACCAGAAAATAATTGAAGAGACACCCTCTCCTGCAATGACCCAGGCATTGCGCGAGGAAATGGGCAAGGCAGCAGTGGCAGCAGCAAGGGCAGCCGGATATGTCAATGCCGGCACCGTGGAATTTCTGTTGGATGATCAGAACCACTTCTATTTTCTGGAAATGAATACCCGGCTCCAGGTG
>VMSR01000108.1 GCA_013792075.1 Desulfobacula sp. | reverse complement strand
GGCGATATGGATGGAATCATCCACCTCTTTAATTCAAACGGGCCCTTGGCCAACGATTGGGGGAGCCCGAATTTTTATTCCGTATGGCACTCCGCTTAACAGAAATAAAAAACTTAGGATCACAAAATCGGGTTTTCCCGGAAGAGATAAAAAATGATGTCAAACCAAGTAAAATGTCTTTTAATACACCAGGGCGATATGGAAAATTATGGGTTCATGTATGTTGCCGGAGAGATGAAGCGTCTTGGGTGTGGCATCCGATGGATAGATGCCAATCAGGAAAAACTGCCTCTGGAAATGGCCATTGAATATATGCCAAAGTTTATTTTATTTTCACCAACCACCCTGTTTTTCAGAGAAGCCTTGGAAATTTCAAAAATATTGAAAGAGAATATCCCCGGCGTAAAAAGCATTTTCGGAGGCCACCACGTATTGATAGATCCTGGAAGCGCGGAAGAGCCTCTAATTGACTATATCGTACGAGGGCATGTATACGGCGGTGTGCTTGAAAAAATACTGGATGGAAGCGCTCCCCGGGTTCAGAGAGGGCGCCCTGGAAAAAATGAAGAGTTACGGCCGGCACGGGATGAATTTTACCGGGATATTCCAAAATTGGCCGAATATCCCGTGCATTATGTGATGTCTTTTTTCGGATGCCCCTATAATTGTTCCTATTGTTCAACTTCATTTTTGCGTGATTTTTATGGCCCAAAGGAGTTTAATCGTTTGTTCATGAAACGCAGACCCCCCCGTGATGTTGTTGAAGAATCCAGGATTTTTCTTGCGCACCCCACGCGGGAAGTTTTTATGATTGATGATGATGGCCTGCATGGGAATGATGTGGAAGCCTGGCTGGAAGAATTCGGTCCCCTGTGGGAAAAGGAAATTAATCTGCCTATCCTGACCTATGTCACACCACGATCCGTTGCCAGGGCAAGTGATAAAACCTTAGCGCTCATGTCCAAGTATTTTCTCTCTGTGGTCATGGGAATCCAATCCCTGGATGCTGAAACCCTTGATCTTTTTAACCGCAACTCACATAATGAACAAGTGATCAGAAAAGCCATTGAGCGATTGAAAGCGTTTGATATCCCGGTCCGTTGCGATGTTATTTTTGGCGCGCCCATTGGGGATCCTGTGCAAAAAGCCCTTGAGACAATAACCAAACTTCAGACATTTGCATCCCATTGTTCCTTTGGGGGGTATGGCCTCATGGTCTTTCCTGAAACAGAGTTGGAGAGAAGATTAAATAAGCAGGGAATCGGTTTTGATAATGCCTATAATATCAGGTCCACATCAGGTGAAACAACTGTCCACTATGACGCACAAACAAGAATAATGCTCAGAAAGCTTGCCAAGCTGTTACAATTTTTTGTCAGTTACAAGATTGATGAATATTTCATGAAAGCATTGATTCACCTGGATATTAGCGACCATGATACCCTGTATGACCTATCGATTGCAAATTTCCATTTGGCCCAGCGGATAAGATATGGTGCAGAGGGTGATAAAATCGCAGCAGAAAAATTAAAGACCCAGCCCATGTTTTTATAATTTGGTTTTGCCCGCTATTTCCAGAAGAATGCCTTTGGCACCTGATCTTGAGGAAAATTTTTCCAATACATCCGTGAAGAAAAGATGGACATTTTTTCTTCTTTCCTCTGGGTTATTCAGAAAATAGCTGAGTTTATCACCCAAATCCTCCTCATTGAACAAGGCAATTGAAGCGTAGTTATGAAAATAATTTTCCACGGGTAAACAGATATCTTGCCCCAAATCCAAGGTGAGGCAGAAATTTCCCCCTCCGATCACTTCTGAAAACTTAGGGTGAAGTAGCATGCCCGGATTTAAATTAAGATTTATTTTTGTTTCATTGTAGAGCCGGTTTAGTGCTTCCCCATTTTTTATGGGGCCTTTTGTATGATGTTTAAACCAGGGATGCAGCTCCCAGCCATTTCCGAAAAGATGTAAATCAAACCCCATGTCGATGACTTTTTTTAAGACCCTGCTTTTAATTATTTTGTGCAAAAGATTTTGTATGAAAAAAACAGGTGTTTCAGAAGTGATTTTTAATTTGGCGGTAGGGTAAACGATAAATAAATCTTTTATAAATCCTTCCCAGAAGGTTTTGTCTTTGTAAAAATTATTCAAAACCCGGCTTAATTCATAAATTGAAAAGAAGGAGGTATAATGGATAAAATGCCGGAATATTAATTGATTGCATGACAGTTTGCTGTCCGGCAGATCGGAATAAACCGCATAATACTCTTTGGGCATATTGAAGTGTGAAACATAACTCACGTCATATTTGGGTTTAATATCAAGCGGGTTGTAGATTTTTTGGTTAAACATGATCGGCAGGAATCCGATTTTGAAATTTCTAAAGACAGGATGTTCTGTCAGCCTGTCGGTGCCGTTTGGCCCCACTTTGGTGACCGTGTAAATATAATCATTTTTTCCAAGAAGCGTTGGGTCTGAAAGTTCAAAAATATTGGGCATGGGATCCTGAATCCAGGTCACATAGGGAATGCTTTTGGGAATCCAGCGGTATTCATGGCGAAGATGGTTGATACTAAAAATCAGATCCGGTTGAAATTCAATCAGATTTTTTCTGCAGATATCTCCCCGGATTCCCAATGCAGCGCCCTTTTTCTCTGTTTCGATAAACACGCGGCAGCCTAAGTTTTCAAATCCTTCCGCCATATCCCGGATAGAGTGCTGCAGGTAGCTTGTGAATCTGGATGTTTGAAACAAAATTTTTAATTTTTTCATTTCATGTATCTTTTGAAGTACATTATTCCGATAGCCTTCCGGGAAAATGGCCGCAAGTTTTCTTTCCTGATTTTGAACATCGGCCGCAATGATTCTTTTGGTTTTCTCAAGGGCCGGTATTAGTTTTTTGCTGCTGAATATTGCATCTTGTTCCGTAAACTTGACAAAATGAGTCGGGATATTGCATCCGTCATTTATCAATGCCTCATATAGTTGTGTTTCAAGATCATTTTCGGTAAAGATTTTTATGACATAATCGCAATCTGTCAATGGCAACAGATCTTCCACCCCCATAAAGCGTTCAAGCGTTTTCAGATCAGTGATCAGATAGCATTGGAACTTAAAGAATTCAGGATGGTCAGTTTTAAGGGCATCTCTGAATTCTGACAACTGCTCAAAAGAGGCACACCTGATCGCAACATATGTTCCCGGCGGAAAATTTTTCCGTTGTAATTTTTCAGAAGGATCCCTTGGCTGTATCTTCCGCCAGATCTTTTCCTCCAGAACATAAATATTATCGCTGATTTTCAGACATTTTACCGGCCTTGGATCAGGGGCGAATGCCCTCTTATCCGTTGTGGGCGTGAAAAAATTTTTAACAATGGATGGATCAATCTTTTTAAGATTCAAAAGGTTGGCTGCATACAGGGTGTCAGTCTTGTTTTTGATCGTTGGATTTTCTGCCAATTCTATAAAAATAGAATTAACCATATGATGTACGGTGCTGACATGAGCCGGGTCTGGTACTTTGCTTAGAATATTGTCCCTGACATTCAGAAGGCCCGCAAGGTCTTTGGAGGGGATAAAGGTGCTAAATACTTTTTGGATATTTTCAAATGTTAAGGGAAGTTGGCCATAGTACTCCCTGGCTTTTACAGGGTTACCTTCCTGGACGTAACTATCACCGATAAAAGATAGAAGCAAAGGGGCCTCATTTTTATCCTCAAGCACACCAATCAAAAATCGGAGAATTTTTCTGGCATTCCCAAAACGTCTTTCTTTAAGCGCCTGTTGGGCAAAAACAGATAAAACTTCACCCAGATCAGTGTCGCAAATTCCCTCCCCGGACAAAAGTTCAATAACTTTTTCCAAATCATTATCCGCCACCAATTCCCATAGCCTTTCTTTGTTTTGCGGGTCCAGGGAATCCACCAATGTAAATATCTGTTTTCCGACCTTCATATGTTTTTATCCATGGTTTAGTAGACTGCTTTCATTTATCCCTTTCAAAATAGAAAGAAATAGGAAGCTCATAAAGAGAAAATTTTATGAGGCTTATGAAAGAAGGCTATAATATGCTAATGATACAAAAAAACCTTATTCAAAGAGACCACCGCAAGTGAAGTCCAATAAAGCACAAATTTATGCGAAACACCATAAAATTTCCAGGATTCAATTTGAAAATCCTTACAATACCAGCCTATTCCTGGAACAATAAAGTCAGATGTCTGGGCTTTTACAGAATGGATACAAATCAATGGGGACATAATTGAGGAATAAAAATGCCCAAAAAAAACAAGAGGGAAAAAAGGGCCCGCAAGGGGCTAAGTTCCAAACAAGGGAGTCGCTCAAAAGAAACTATTTCACAAAACCGATTGTTGTCTGAAACAATCCAGTTGGGATTAAGTCATCACCAGGCCGGAAATCTGCAACAGGCTGAACAATCTTATCAAAAGGTGCTTTCTGAAGACCCCAACAATGTAGATGCCAATCATTTACTTGGTTTTTTGGCCCATCAGGCTGGGAAAAATGATATGGCGGTTCAGTTGATTCAGAAGGCAGTGCTAATTCAACCCGGCTATGCTGAGGCCCACAACAATCTTGGAAATGTCCTCAGTGATCTGGGTAAATTTGATGAGGCGGTATCAAGCTATCAGCATGCGGTGGCGATCAAACCTGACTTTGCCGAGGCCCATCTCAAGCTTGGAAATGCGTTAAGGGCTTTAACCCGATATGAACAAGCAATCATCAGTTATGATACGGCATTAAAGATGAAACCTGATTATGTAGAGGCGTACAATAACCTTGGAATCGTTCTTAATGATCTTGGTAGACATGCTGGGGCTGAACTCAATTTTCAGCGTGCAGTGGGGATCCAACCGGAATTGGCCGATGCCCACTATAACCTCGGTGTTCTATATGAGAAAAAAGGGTGTGTGGAAAAGGCCCTTGCCAGCTATAAAAAGACAATATTCATCAAACCAGACTTTGCGAAAGCCCACAATAACCTTGGAAATATACTAAAAGCAACAAATCATTTGGATGAAGCAATTGCCAGCTACCAGAAGGCATTGTCACTTAAACCCGATTTCGCGGATGCTCACCATAACCTCGGCAATATGCTGGAAGAAACAAATCATTTGGACGGGGCAATTGTTCACTATCAAAAGACCTTAGAGATTGACCCGAAATTTTCCTCTGCCCATATTCATTTGGCAATTATTTTCTGGTTGCGTTCAGATATAAGGCGGTGCGTTTCACATTTAGAAGCAACCTCAGCATATGATCCCGGAAAAAATCCCTCCCGATTAAATAAATTTATAGTGCCGTATCGAAATTTTTTGATGAAACTTGTGGCCTATCAAAGGATTCATCAGAATCAATACTCACACCCTGAAAAATGCCTCCCTTTAAACCTGATTGGTGATAGTCATTGTTTGTCCTTTGCCAACGCCTTTGTTTGTATGAATGAAAAGAAATACAAAGTGTCGTCCAAAATAATTATTGGGTGTAAAGCCTGGCATCTGGCAAACGCCGATGGGAATGTATATAAAATGCAAATGGAAAACATCGGTTCCGAAATTAATGATGAATCGCCTGTCATCTTTATGTTCGGGGAAATTGACTGCCGCATTGATGAAGGTATTTTACCTAATGCCAGAAAAACGAAGACGAATCTGATCCAATCAATTTCAGTTTTGGCCAAGAACTATATCGCCTACATTCTTAGTGTTTTTGAAAATAAAAGAAATCAATTGATCATTTTCGGGGTTAGAGCCCCCGGGTTAAGAGATAAATGGCTGTCTTTACAAGACCGGTCTGATGTTTTATTAACCATTCAAAGTTTGAACCAATGTCTTTCAGACGAATCGGCCAAAAAGGGACTGCAGTTCCTTGATCCCTATTCGTTGACGAAAAATAATAACGGAGAAGATAATGGTCAATACCAAATAGATGGCAATCATCTAAAACCATCTGTACTCAGCTTACTGCTGCAGGCTGGAAGCAATGACTGATTCCCCGCTGGTCTTTTGTTAAAAAATATCAAGCATCGGTTTCTGGGGGGGGGGTAGATTCATTTTTTTTGTTGTGGGTCTGAGAATTCGTGGTAAAAATCTGTTTTCCAAAAGATTTTTATAAAGGAGAGGGAGGATATGGGGCTGTTATATACTAAAATGAAAATCTTTCATTATATGGACAAATTGGATTCCTTGCCGCAAAAAAACGACAGGGTTCTGGCACCGCTGCACATTCGTATCAAACCAACAAATATCTGTAACCACAGGTGCTCATATTGTGCCTATCGAGCAGAAAATCTTCAGCTGGGAACAGATATGAATGTGACGGATACTATCCCCCGGGAGAAAATGTTTGAAATAATTGATGATATCATAGCCATGAAAGTAAAGGCTGTAACCTTTAGTGGCGGGGGAGAACCTTTTTGTTACCCCCACTTGCTTGAGACCGTCATTAAATTAGCAGCGGGCGGCGTCAAGTTTGCGGCGCTCACCAATGGGGCTGGTCTGAAGGGAGAAATTGCAGATGTTTTTGCCAGGCATGCAACCTGGGTAAGGGTATCCATGGATGGCTGGGATCCGCAAAGTTACGCAAAATACCGCTGTGTTCCTGATGGCGAGTTTTTAAAAGTGATTGACAATATGAAGGCGTTTAAAAAAAAAGAAGGCAATTGTTATCTGGGTATAAGTTTTATTGTTGACCAGCAGAATGCATCTCATATACATGATTTTGTTAGAATGATGCGTGATCTGGGTGTGGATAGCGTGAAAGTATCACCAAAAATTGTGAGCAATAACGGGTATCAAAACAATGAATACCATGCTTCTGTTTTTAACCTTGCAAAGGAAGAAACCGCAAAGGCGATCCGTGATTTTTCAGGTGAAAATTTTGAAATATTTGATTCCTATCATCTGCTTGAGGACAAATTCAGCAAAACGTATTCCTGGTGCCCCTATTTGCAAATACTGCCGATAATAGGGGCCGACTGCCGTGTTTATTCATGTCAGGACAAAGCATACAATATTGGAAACGGGATGTTGGGATCAATTGTTGACAGGCGGTTTAAAGATTTTTGGTTTAGTGGAAAACAAAAATTCTTTAGGATAAATCCCTCAATTCATTGTGATCATCATTGTGTTGCCAATACAAAGAATCATTTAATTCTTGAATATTCCAATGCGGATAAAGAGCACCTGGGATTTGTATAGGATAAACCAGGGGGAAGCAATTTTTCTGTTACCATGGTTTAAACAATTGGGATAATTCCCTGTGCCAGCCTGTCGGGTTATTTAAGTTCTTCCATTCTCGATTTTAGTTGCTGATAGGCTGCTTTGGCGGCTTCCAGCTGATCCAAGGCCAGGTAACAATCACCTATCTTTTTAAGCAGATTTATGTTGTCAGGCAGATACACAAAACATTTTTCATAGGCCAGGAGAGCATCCTCATTTTGACCGGCACTCTGCAGGCTATCTCCAATGGTTTCCCAATAGCCTGCAAATTTGTTGTCGACCTTGATGGCATTGGCAAGCGCTTCAATGGCCCCGTTAAAATCACCTGTAACAAACAGGATATCAATGGTAGCGGAATGAGTATCAGGGTTATCGGGTATGTATCCCATGGCATTTTGAAGGCATGCAAGTGAATTCTCATAGTCTTTTTGCGATAGAAAAAGTTTTCCCTGGTATAGAAGAATTTTGCCCACAAGCTCCGGAGAAAGCCAGGCAAGCAAATTTTGCCGATCCATTGTGTATTGATACCATTCTGCTATCAGAAGAGCTGATTCCTGGTAATTATCTGCATCAACATCTGCTTTGATTTTTTCCAGGTCTCTTTTTAAGACGATTTCCAGTTCTTTTTTAAGCTCGCTATGGTTTGGATCATATCGGAGACCCTTTTGTACCATGCATTTTTCACTTATTTCGCGTCCCGGCTGTGTCTTAAAATACCGGGCAAAGGTCAGAAAATTGTCTCCTAACTTCTTTAGATATGCGTCAATCTCTATCTTTAGTTTGGGGTCATATTTTATGGCGGTTTGAAAACAATGATCCGCTTTTTCCTGCATATTCGATTCAGTGGCCAAACAGCCAAGATAAAAATAAACCTCTCCCGATTCCGGCATTTTTTGGCATAGTTTTTCAAGCAAGGGTTTGGCCAGGGAATGATTTTTTGACTCCATATAGAGACGGACCAGACGGAGGTCTTTTTTCTCTTTAAGATATTTTTTCTCTTTTTGGTGGAAGGAAATAACCATTCTCAGGTTACCGGCCAACAGCCGGGTGGTTTGTTTCCGTATTACATTGATTTCAAGGAGGCGGTTAAGATTTTGTATCAACCATTCGCAGTATTGGGAAGGATCATTCTCAAATAGGGTGATCGCCTGTTTTTGCCGTTCTGTTGCTTTTACCCCTTCCATGGTTATCTCTTCTACAATTTTCCAAATCTCCAGTGTGTCATCCAAATCTTTATGGAGTTGGTCAATTTGATTGATCTGCTGCTGCTGGAATTTAGAAAACATTTCAAAGGAGTTGATTTGAATACCGGCCATTTTAAGATTGTTTATTTCGCTAAGTACGGATTCGCTTATCTGGTCTGCCTTCTCAATGTTTTTTTGTACTATTTTGATCTTTTTTAGGATTTTATTAAATCCAGAAAGCAGATTTTTAACATTGATTGGCTTTAATTGATTATAAAATTGTTTCAGGCGCTCTGTCGCAAAAATTTGTGTGTGGCAGTATTTATCTATGGTCTCTTGCAGTGTCAGGATTTGAGTCCCTTGGATGTGGGCACCGCCTTGGGTTGCATTGATGAACGTTTTATCTGAATCGGCAATCATTGCCTCAAAATGTTTTTTCATGCCGAGGAAGGACCGGTTCGTTCGCAGTAACTGGCCATCAATTCCTTTGACAGTATTTTCTTCAAGCTTGCCGATGATAGCCCCGGTCGGCGCTAATCCCTGAAGAACGGTTCCTTTTGCATGGCTTGCTGAATTTGGAAACGACAGATCCTGGCCCATGAAAATAATGGGGTCGCAGCCCAGAATACCGGCAGAAATAAGATTCAGGTGTGCGACGGTGCTGGCTCCCCCCGTCAAAAAATTGCCTCCTAAAAGAGAATTGAGCCAAACCTCAATGGGTTTGCCTGTAAAGGTCCAAAATGTCTGATTCACAGGAAAATTTTTTGGGGTTTTCGGATTAACCCATGAAGAGCAGATAAGTGCCGTGTCCCTGACTTTTGGTATGACGTCGGCAAATTTTTCATAGGTAAGATTGTTGGCATCAATACATGTGAGAAAATGGGGATGAACCCCGTGGGCCAAAAGGATGGGAAGAACCGTATCTGCAGCAATGATGACCGCCTTTTCCTGGGCCTGTTTTAACAGGTGAATGTTTTTGTCCAGTGAAGGGCCTCCTGCCACAAGGATGGCCGGAATATCGGCAAATTTATTTTCAAGTTGTTCCAATAACAATTGGTGATGAATGGTACTGATGTTCATAAAACGATTATTGAAAAAAGATTTACCCAGGATCCGGGTTGTCGCTCCTCCGGTATTCAAACCGTTTATATGGGCAAATAAGTCTTCTTGAAGCTGTTCGTATCCTTTTGGATTCAGCTCGAAGGAGGGGCGATGGTGGAATATATTTGCATCCTCAAGCTGCAGGGTTCGGTATGCTTTGTCAAGGGCCTCGGGAAGTTCAATTTCCCCACCGATGCACAGGATGAGTCTGGGATCTTTTAATATGGGTTCAAGGTTCATATATCTGAGTGCCTGGATGAAAATACCCGGTTCCAGCTCAAAAAGCGCCAGGCTTTGAAGGAGGGGCCTTTCTTTGAGTATATTCAGGGCGGTATATCCCAATCCCATGCCAAGAATTGCAACAAACCCCGTATGTTTTTCAGAAATATTTTTCAAAAGCTCATCTGATTCGCTTTCAGGAAAGACTTCATGGTGCAATACGACCTTTGTTCCGTTATTGTTGATCACAGTAAGGTTGGGGGAACCATTGGGAGAAAAAGAGACATCCCCTAAGGGTTCTGATGAGTCTTTTGTGATTTGATGCCATATTTGGGAATGATTTTTTTTAAGAAGTGCAAGGTTTGAGTCATAATAATCTATAAAAGTATCATTAATTTTTGTTTCTCCAGAGGCCCTTTATTTTTGTATAGATCTATTTTATAAGATTCTATTGGCTATTTGGCAAAGTAAAAAATTTATATCAATATGATTTTTACAATGAATTAAGATAGGAATTGCATTTGTTTATTAAACGCAGCAATTTTTTTAATTGTTTTGGGAAAAGGTGACAACTTGCTGGACACACACCAAATGGTAAACCAAGGAGATGCGTGTGCAAATTTTCTGGGATGAGAATATTGAAATTCTAAAGAAAAAAGATCGCCTGCTGCATCAACGGGTCATAACCTACACTCTTGAAGATGTGGGCAAAATTATGCCCACGGACACAGTTCCTACGCTTCGGTTTCATAGTCCCGGTAAAAAATATGAATATGCCTGCCATCCTTTGGACCCCATCCGTGAGATTATGGACAGATTACCCATTTTGAAGAATGAAAATAAACTCAATGAGACGGTCTGTATTTTTATCGGAATGGGGCTTGGATATAGCCAAAAGCTTGCTTTTGAACAAAGGGAGGATATCTTCAGGATGATAATTCTGGAGCCATCCCTGGATATATTTTGCCTGGCACTGAAATATGTCGATTTACGTCCCCTTATTAAAGCGGATAAGGTTTTTATCTTTGCCGGAGATATCGATTGGGACGATTTTAATACCACAATCAGCAATAAAAAAATTGAAACTGATTTTTTGATCAGTGATGATCCTGCGCTGTTCGATTGGAATCCCGATCTCTACAAAGGTGTCAAAAACAAAGCCCACGCATATGCTTCCCGCGTCATATCAGGGTTCGGAACACTGAATCAGTTTGGGGAGCAGTTGTTCAAAAACAGAATCGCCAACCTGACCCTTTTCAGAGAATCCAATCCAGTGGATGTTTTAAAAGGCGCTTTTAGCGGCAAACCCGCTGTGCTCGTTTCGGCAGGACCTTCTCTTGAAAAAAGCATGGAACTATTAAAAAAGGCAGTCGGACATTGTGTGATGATTGCAGTGGATTCTGCGGTGGCTCCCCTGTTGCAAAACGGGATAATCCCGGATATTGTCACCACTCTGGATTTTAGAAATTTGAATTCCGAAAAGTTGTCACCGGACATCATTGGGCCATCTGATTTTTCTCTTGTTGCGGCCATTGTGACATCACCCCGGACCGCCAAGCGGCTGTCTGTGAAAAATCTATTTTTCAGTTTTCAGGAGAATGATACCCAGAATTGGATTTTAAAAGCATTGAACATAAAGCATCAACTGCCTCCGGTAAATACAGTCGCGTTGCTTTCTTTGGGTTTTGCCCAGATCATCGAAGCCGATCCAATTGTTCTGGTCGGGCACGATTTTGCTTTAACATCAACGACGGATGACCATGCGAAAGGGACTGTTATATCCGAGGGGTGGCATTTGAATCCTGAAACCATAGCGGTGCCGGCCATAGATGGGAAGACCGTCAAAACCCTGGGGTTTTTACTTGAATTTAAGCAGAATTTTGAACAGCTTATCAAAAGACACAATAGAAATTACATTAACGGGACGGCTTCCGGTGCCCAGATTGAAGGGACAGATGTTTTGGATCTGGCCTCTGCGATGGCCAAGTATATGGATAGGGAAATGTCAGCCTCCGATATTATGGATGCACATATTCAAACAATGGCTCAATCGGATGTGCTTTCTTTCATCATGGCCGCACAGGAAGAGTTGGCCGTTGCCGGAAAAATATTAACCCAGGTTCAAAAAATTATAAATCTGAATGCGAAAATCGGATTGTTTTTGAAGGGCAGAGAAAAAAATTCCCAGAACATTTTATGTTTTTTCAAGCTCCCCTCTAAAATTCAAGCAGTCAAACAGAAAATCATAAAACTTCGCGCCGGATTAACCCTTTTTATGGCCATGGAAGAGGTTGCCGCTGAAAAGGTTATTGAGGCCAAAAAAATTCAGGAACTCGAGGTGACAAAAAATTATCTTGAGCTGTTAGCCAAGGAATCCAGGGTGATTGGTCTTGAGATGCAGGGTCATCGTTGCGGGTTGGAAGTGTTCATTCAATCGGTTGGAGACCTGGTTTTGTATTTGAAAAAAGAAGATCACCTGTTAACCAAAATTACAAAAAACAAGTACGATGAAACTGATTTAATTGAGCTGGGTAAGCTTTATTTGGGTGCTCTGGACGCTGTAAAAGCCCAAAAAATTCTTGAAAGATGCCGGTTGGAATATCCGGATTCCGCCCGCGCAATGCTTTGCATGGGTGAGGCCCGGGCACAGTTATTGGATTTTGATGCTGCATTCCGGTATTGGGAAGATGCAAAAAAAAAAGAGCCAGGATTAAATACGGATATTATAAAAAAACGGAAAGCATTGGCCGAAGGCTGGATCCAAAGGGGGGAAAAGGATCCTTTTATATTCGAGATGTGTTTGAGGCGGGCATTCCAATTATGGGATGAAAAAGAGTTCTGTGTTCAACAAAAAGAAGCGGAATGGGCAAGATGTGCAGGGCTCATGAGACAGCGCTTGGCGGATAAAAAAATAGGTCAGGTGGAATCTGCGCTTATGTCCTGGGGGCCTGTTCGGGATTTCACTCCGGAATGGTATTATCTTATGGCAAAGGTATGTTCAGAAAAAAATGAAAAATCAGAAGCATTGTCCCACATCGAAAAAGCCCTTAAAAAACAGCCGGATCATCCGGAATGGATGTCTTTTCGGGCAAGGCTTCTGCTGGAAACAGATCGGTTTGATCAGGGCATTGCATGTCTGGAAAAAGCGGTTGCGTTGGATTCTGCCCAGGCCATATTGTGGGAGGAACTGGGAGATACCCTGTTTGCGCTCAAGGATTTTACAACCGCTGCCATTGCCTATGAAAAATGCTTTGCCGCCTTGCCGGACAAGGTGGATGTGTTGAGAAAGTTCGGTGATTGTTATTTTTATACCCACCAGTTTGAGGTTGCGCAAAATGCATACCGGGTCGTGCTGGAAAAAGACAGCGGCAATGAAAGGGCAAAGGCGAATCTTGATAGAATAAAGCCCTAGGCCTCCATACTCACATGAATAAAGGTGGCGTTGATCACCCATGGTGAAACTGAAAACAGATATCCTTGTCATAGGGGCAGGTCTGGCCGGAATTCGGGCAGCCTTGGCTGCAAAAGAGGCTGATCCTGATGCCCATGTTGTCCTTGCCAGCTTTTCGGCTGAGCCCCACGGCTCTTCTTTTTCCAATGTTCATAACCGGCTGGGAATTCAGGTCTGCCAGGACGACGATGAAAAAAAAATGTTTACCAGGGAAGCCATTTCCATTGCCCCCCCCGGAGAGATCAATCCCAACCTTGTAAAAATACTGGCAGATGAAAGTTGCGAGGCATTTCAAGATCTCCGGCAATGGGGGGCAAAAATCAAAAGGGATTCAAGCGGTTTGCCGGTTCGCGTTCGGGGGTGTTTTAGTCCGGTTCAGGCCCGGGCTAATATTCTTATGGATATGGATCATTTTTTTTATAAATTGAAAAAAAGACTTGAAGACCAGGGAGTTGATTTTATGCCCGGATGGCAGGCGGAAGATGTTTTGACTGAAGGAGAGCCGGGGCGATCAAGAGCTCTGGGGGCTGTATTGAAAAAAGTTGGTTCTATCAAAAAAAAAGTTTGGGTTTATTCAAAGGCGGTTATCCTTGCTTCCGGCGGCAGTGCTGCCGCATACCGGATGAACCTGTCCGGGGCAGGGAAGGCATCGCTTATTCTTCATGATTGGTGTGACCGTCACGGTTTGGAGTATGTCAATAAAGCATATACTCAGTTTGTGTGGTGTAAAGCCGATGACTTCGGCGATTGGAGTATTTTGAATCTGTCCGGGAAAGAAGCTTGTTTCCGTGATTCTACCGGAAAAATAAGGGCGGTTCCCGAACACTTTGGTCCGTTGTTTGAAACAAGAAAAACCCATGCTCCAATGGCCTATGGTTTTAAGGACCGGGCCATTGATCAATTGCTTGTTGACAACTTAGATGCCAAAGGCAGGATTGAGGTCTTTCATCCTGACACCGGATGGATGCGGGTTGTCCTTGCAGCCCAGGTTTCCAACGGCGGAATCCGGGTTGATCAAAACGGGCGTACCCGATTGTCCGGACTTTTTGCCTGCGGGGAATGTGCCGGCGGGATGCACGGGGCCAACCGGCTGGGGGGTGCCATGGTACTTGCGGGCCAGGTGTTTGGGAAACGGGCCGGGATATCGGCTGCCATGGAGATAGGCCGCTGATGGGCTATCCATGTGTTTATTAAGAACAATGAGTTGACAGGGATTTATTTCTTTGGTATCGTTTAGTCATTGAATGATCAATCTGAGGATAAGGAAAATGATTGAACCATATCTATCTCAATATTTAGAGCCAGGCAAACAATACCGGCGTTTCTCTCTGCTTTTGTGCATCAAAAAAAAACCCGATATCAGCCAAAAACTTCTTGGTCACAAAACCAGTCTGAGCAGTTCCATGGTGAACAATTATATCAAGGAGTTGTCAAAGGATGGCCTGCTGAGTGTGTCCGGGACATCCAACCGGGATATGACCTATCATTTGACCGATAGAGGGAAAGCGTATGTGTCCCGAAATTTTCTTTCATTTTCAGCTGAAATCGTCCAGTTTTATGCAGCGGTGCGCAGGGAAATATCTGAAATGCTGACGGAAAGCTATCAGGAGGGGATGCGAACGGTTGTTTTATACGGTGCTTCTGATACGGCCGAAATCGTCTATTCTGCGATTCAAAAGACAGATCTTGTGGTTGCCGGGGTGGTGGACAATGATCCCGACAAAATTGGAAGATTGTTTTATGGCGCTTTGATTCAGTCGCCCTCAAGGATTAACGAAATACGGCCGGATGCATTGATTATCACTTCCTTTGGCCGGCAGAACGAAATTCTTACTGCGTTAAAGGATAATGTGGACAAAGACATCCAGATAAAAGTGATTTCCAAAGTGTAGAGAATGAAAGTTTTAATCACCGGCATAACAGGAATGACGGGAAGCCATCTTGCAGAGTATCTGTTGTCCCGGAGGAATGTTGAGGTTCACGGGACCTTTCGCTGGCGGAACAGTCGTGAGTATATTGCCGGTTTTGAAAAGAAGCTGATTCTCCATGAGTGCGATCTGCGTGATGCCCATGGTGTCGATTCGGTGATAAAGGAAGTGGGGCCTGATCAGATATATCATCTGGCTGCGGAGAGCAGTGTTGCCAACAGCTGGAAGAATCCGGACCAGACAATTACGAATAATATTACCTGTCAACTGAATGTTTTTGAGGCTGTCCGGCAATTGGGTCTTAACACCCGAATACTTGTAACCGGAAGTTCCGAGGCCTACGGACTGGTGGGGGAAACAGATCTGCCCGTTGGAGAAGACACGGGATTCAAACCCTTGAGCCCCTACGGCGTGAGCAAGGTCAGTCAGGATGTCCTGGCCTATCAATATTTTAAGAGCTATGGCATGGATATCGTGAGGGTTCGCGTTTTTAATTTGACCGGCCCCAGACAGAATGATACCTTTTCACTCTCCAGTTTTGCCCGGCAGATTGCCGAAATCCAGATCCAGAAAAGAGAAGCAGTTCTCCAGGTGGGGAATCTTGAAGCTTGTCGGGACTTTACCGACTTTAGAGATATCGTAAGGGCATATTGGCTTGCCCTTGATCACGGGCTGCCCGGGGAAGTCTACAATATTGGTTCAGGGAAGTCCCGGAAGCTTGAAGATGCCCTGGGCATTCTTCTTGATATTTCACAGACGGATTTGATTATCAAGCAGAATCCGGATCGGATGAGACCATCGGATATCCCCCGGATGGTGTGCGATAATTCCAAGTTCTGTTCTATCACAGGATGGCGGCCGGAAATTAATTTTAAAGAGACCTTGAAGGATCTTTTAGGGTATTGGCAGGCTTCAATGGGGTATAAAAAATGAACTCCAAAAAAATATGGATCAACAATAAGGCAATTGGGGAAGATTGTCCAACCTATATTGTTGCCGAAATCGGCATCAATCACAATGGCAGCCTGGCCCTTGCCAGGAAGCTGATCGATGCTGCCCGTGATGCCGGGGTTGATGGGGTTAAATTCCAGAAACGCCACCTTTTAAGTCTTTACCCCCGGGATATGCTGGATCATCCTGAAAAGTATGAACAGCAGTTCCAGTATATGATTCCCATCCTTAAAAGCGTGGAGTTGCCGGAAGCCGATATGGTTCAGCTCCGGGCATATGCCCTGGAAAAGGAACTTGACTTTTTATGCACTCCCTTTGACAAGAAAAGTGCAGATTTCCTTGAAAAGATAGGAATCCATGCCTTTAAAATTGCCTCAGCCGACCTGAACAACCTGGATCTTCTGGCCCATATTTCGGCCAAGGGGCTTCCCATGATCGTTTCCACCGGCATGTCCTATCGGGAGGAAATCGGAAAAACCATTGACCTTTTAAAGGAAAGCGGAGTTGAATTTGCCATCCTTCACTGTAGAAGCGCCTATCCTGTCTGGCCAAGGGAAGTGAATTTGAAAATGATCAATTGGCTGAAACGCTATGATGTTCCCGTGGGGTATTCAGGCCATGATATAGGAATTGTCATCCCTCTGGTTGCAGCTTCCATGGGGGCAAGCATCATTGAGAAGCATATCACGCTGGACAAGAAGATGGCGGGACCCGATCATAAGATCAGTCTGGAAGCCTTTGAATTTAAACGGATGGTCAGGGATATCCGTATTGCAGACCTTGCCATGGCCAAGGAAGATCGGTTTCTGCTTCGGGGAGAGGTGCTGAATCGGGAGGTGTTTGGCAAAAGTCTGACAGCTAAAAAGACTCTGCCCCGGGGTACAGTCCTGACAAGGGAAATGATCCGGGTGAAGGGCCCGGGAAAAGGGCTTTCACCCACTTCCATGGATGATCTTGTCGGTACAAAAATCAGCCGGGATATCGGAGAGGGAGAGGTCTTTTTGGAAACCGACCTTTTTCCGCTTGTCGATTCAGGTGCCCCTGTCGGAGCTGACTTCAAGAGTCAGTGGGGTCTCATCGCCCGATTTTCGGATTTCCATGAAATGATGGTGTTTGATCCAAAGGTCATCGAAATCCATTTGGCTGAAAAAGATTTTCAATTGGCCTTTACCCCCCGGAGAAAATATTCCCAGCATCTGGTACTCCATGTGGCGGAATACCTGGATGGTAAACTCATGGATCTGTGCAGTTCAGATGAAGGGATCAGGTCAGGTTCGGTGGCCCTGGTGAATCAGACCATTGCATTGGCTGCCGAGTTGGCGCCTTTTTTTCAGGGCGTTCCCAAGGTTATTGCCCATCCCGGTGCCATGAGCCTGAACGCGAAATTAGATAAAGCCCAATTGAAGAAGGCGCTTTTGGTTTCCCTGGAAGAGATAAATAGCCTGGGCGTGGAATTGCTTTTGGAAAATCTGCCGCCCTATCCCTGGTATTTCGGCGGGGCATGGAAGGGCAATTTTTTCATGGATGCCGATGAAATCGCTATGTTTTGCAGGGAGACCGGTATCCATATTGTTTTTGATACATCCCATGCTGCTCTCTATTGTAATGCCAAGGAAATAGATCTTTGCCATTTTATTAAAACCGTTCGACCCTATATCCGCCACATTCATATGGGGGATGCCTATGGACTGGATGGAGAAGGGATACAAATCCATGAGGGTGATATGGATTTTGACCGGATCATGCCCCTGTTATCAGACTATCGCGGCTCATGGGTTCCGGAGATCTGGCGGGGGCATCAGAACAATGCCAGGGGCTTTTTGATCGCCCTTGAGCGGATGGGTAAATATAACTTTTAATGAGCACCGGATATTAATCATTCAGTGATTGGATGATTCTCCCGAAAAGAGAAGATGGTTGCCGGGACTGCTTTGTAACCTAAAGGGCGGAGCTATGCGGATTTTAATGATTTTGGACAATGACCCTGCAGGAATGGGTATCGCCTTTTGTAACGCGATTAACCGATACACGGATCATGCCTGTAGAGTCATCACCACCCAGGAAAGATACGGGTTTGATTACGAAACCGATATCCATCTGCCTGACATTGAAAATGACGATTTCAGTGAGGTCGAGCAGCTGTTAAGGGAATCGGATATTTTTCATTTTCATATGCTGCGGGATGAAAATTCGCACCTGGGACCCCTTGTCATCAGAGACTACTTAAAAGGCAAAAAAATACTCCACCACCACCATGGTCATCCGGACTATCTCATAAATGCGGGTGCCTTTAATGATAAATACAGAAAACTGAAAAGAAAAGTGATCGTCAGCACTCCCGATCTGTTAAAGGTTGCGGATAATTCGGTGTGGGTACCCAATCTTGTGCCGATTTATGATGTTCAGTTTATGCCCAGATTTGAGAATTCATTACAGACTGACAGGGTCAGGATCTGTCAATCTCCCACCCGAAAATTTCACAAGCATACCGATGAATTTAAATCTGTCATGGCAGCGCTTGAAAAAAAACATTCGAACATTGAGACGGTTCTCATTGAAAAAACGCCTTACTTTGATTGTCTCAGGTTAAAAAGAAAATGCAATGTTGTATTTGATCATATGCGGGGATGGTTCGGGATTGCATCCCTTGAATCCTTAAGTCATGGGAAACCTGTTATTGCCGGGCTTGATGATTGGAATATGCGATGCATTAAGGAATTCACCGGGTCTGAAAAGCTTCCCTGGATTGTTGCAAGAAATAAAGAAGCGCTTCTGGTCAAACTTGAAATGCTTATCAATGATAAAGAATTAAGACAGTCCAGTGGTGAGGAAAGTCGCCATTTTATGGAAAATTACTGGACGGAAAAGCATTCTTTGTCTGTTTTAATTCATCAGTATGAGAGCCTGTAGCAATATTATGACAGAATCGGAAAAGCCGCTGGTTATTGCAATTATTCCCGCCCGGGGAGGTTCAAAGGGTGTCCCCCGAAAAAACGTAAAAGATTTGTCAGGGAAACCCTTGATCGCCTATACAATTGAGGTCGCAAAAGCAGTTTCCCTGATAGATTATGTGGTTGTCTCAACGGAAGACCCAGAAATCGCCGAAATATCAAAATCTTTTGGCGCCTTTGTTCCTTTTTTGCGGCCCAAGGACCTTGCCCAGGATGATTCCAATTTGAGCCATGTGATGGATCATATGCATTATGGGTTGAAAGAGCGGATATCATTCACCCAAAGATATGTTCTCATTGCAATGTTTGTTACCAGTCCGTTCAGGAATGTAGACACAATACACGGGCTGGTCGAAAAATCGATTCTTGGATTTAATGTAAAGACAGCAAAGAAAATTAATAAAACCGGTTGGTACTATTCCATGGACAACCATGATAACAGGCTTTGTCCGCTCAATGGGGCGGGTTCGCATATGAATGCAGGAGATCGTGGCTTTTACAGAAGTTATGGGAGTTTTTTGTCCTGTACCTGGAACTATCCGGAAAAAAGTCCTTTGTACCATCATATTATTGAGAACCCGATTGAGTTGATCGATATTGACAATTATAAGGATTTTTTCCTTGCACAAGAAGTGATCCATAACCAGATGTACGATTTTGGGTTGTCCCCCATATGATGATGATGGTTCCATTTTGTGCACTGGGGATTGACGATTTTTTGTTAGGCTTGAAAGCCCTTGAATTCATTCAGGATACTTTTTGTAAAATTCACCGATTGTCCTGTGTAAATGAAGTGAAAATCCTTGCGGACCGACATTTTGTCAATGTATTCCGCTCTTTGAATACCTATGATTTCAAGATAGAAGAGATCGAATTCTCAAACCCGTTTGACAGGGCATTGCCTGAAAATATTTTTAAAAATTCTGTTTTGTTGAACGGCTTGGATGAGAATGGAGAGCTTTTTGTCGTTTCTCCCAGAAATCCTCTGGTATCAGAAAAGATATTAACCGCTGCCGTTGCAAAGTATACACAGATGAAGGATGTTATGCTGATCAGTGTAATTGCCTCTTCAGATCATCCCTGTCAACTTTTCTCATTGAATCCGTCTGAAACAGGGGATGTTTATATTGACGGTCTGAAGGGCCGGTTTCTCCAAAGCCCTTTTCCCGGGAACCCGGATCTGTGGATTGCAGGAGATGATAATACCCCTGCTGTAAATCAGGTGACAAAAAAACAGATCAAGGGAAGACAAGATTTTCCTGATGTTTATGAACCCGACGGATCATTTTTAATCGCGAAAACAGATGTTCTGAAAAAAGCAAGTCAGTCCTCAATTTTGCCGGATTACCAAGGATTTACCCTTGGGGCGGATGCATCAATTAATATTTGCCGTCATCTGGATTATTATCAATACCTGGCAGTTCAAAAAAGCAGGCAGGAAAAACAGGGTGTTATCCGGAATATTAATGAATGATCAGAACCCGAGGGTTGATATGAATTCAAATGACGGTTTTTCTGTTAATCATAAGAATAAACAAACAGGAAAACCAATTTTAAAAGACCCATATTACTTGTCTGTTGTTGTGCCGGTACACAATGAAGAGGGAAACCTTGAGGAATTGTATGACAGGATTCATGAATCGCTTGAAAAAATTAGCGGCCCTTCTGAAATCATTTTTGTGGATGATGGCAGTAGTGATGGTTCGACGTGTATATTGGAAAAAATTGCAAAACAAAACGATCATGTGAAGTTGATCATTTTCAGGCGGAATTACGGTCAAACAGCAGCCCTTGCAGCCGGGTTCAAGTATGCCAAAGGAAAGATCATTGTCCCAATGGATGCGGATCTTCAAAATGATCCTGCGGACATCCCCTTGCTGGTGGGAAAAATCGAAGATGGTGCTGATGTGGTCAGCGGCTGGCGAAAAGACCGGAAGGAGGATACCCTGAGAAGAAAAATCCCTTCCATGATTGCCAATAAAATTATCAACAAACTGATTTCTGGCACAGGGGTTAGTTTACATGATTATGGGTGCACACTTAAAGCCTATCGGCGGGAAGTCCTTCAGAATATTAAGCTTTATGGCGAAATGCACAGGTTCATACCCGCTTTTGCCGCCTGGCTTGGTGTCAGGGTCGATGAAGTGGAAGTCAAACATTACCAGCGAAACAGCGGGGTTTCAAAATATGGATTGTCCCGCATTACCCGCGTTCTTTTTGATTTTGTTATTGTTCGATTTTTTGCAGATTACATGACAAAGCCCATACAATTTTTCGGGAAAATTGCTATTTTCTGTACATCTGCCGGCATGGCCCTGGGTGGTTTTCTGTTTTTGGGGCTTGTCTGTTTTGGCTGGAACATAAGTTTCAATTCTTTTCTCACCATTTTTTTGTTCACCGTCCTTTTGAGTGTTCAGTGCATTACCATAGGGCTTCTTGGGGAGATCCATATTCGAAATTATTTTGAACTTCTTGATAAAGATCCCTATGTCATCCGCAATATTGTGGAAAAACAGACAGATGATTGATTATAGGCAGAAGTCTTTTCTGGCTGCAGGGGTGGAGATTAATAAATGCAATGTTTAATGATGGTGTTTATTGGGCATGAATGATCAAGAATTTGGGATTTTCCCGGACAGAATAACGATTGAGTTGTCATTGTCTTGCAATCTAATGTGCAGCATGTGCCCGCGGCAGTTTTTGAATACGCCAAATGGGTTGATGTCCAGGGAACTCTTTATCAAAATCGTTGATGAGATTTCAGGTCATCCGGTTTCTGCTGTTGTTATATTTTTCAGGGGAGAGTCTTTACTCCACCCGGATTTTCTTTTTATGGTGGACTACCTTAAAAAGAAAACACAGGCTGTTATTCAACTGGCCACAAACGGGGTGCTGATGATACCCGAAACAGGAAAATATCTTCTAGAAGCAGGCATGGACTTCATCTCGTTCAGTGTGGATGCATTTAAGAAAGAAACCTATGAAAAAATTCGAAAAGGTGGGGATTTTGAAAAGGTTCTTGGACATATTCACGGGTTTTTGAAAATGAAGCATAGTGGTAACCACACCAAGACGCAAGTTCAGGTTTCTGCCACCCAGACCGAGTATAATGAAGCAGAACTTTTCGATTTTACACGATATTGGGAGCAATATGCGGACCGGGTCAGGATTTATCCTCAGCACTCTGAAAATGGGAAGTTCGGCAAAATCTCAAAAAACAATGATTCTCCCGCCCGAACACAGAGAGCGCCCTGCCGAAAATTATTCAATGACATGGTTGTATATTGCACGGGGGATGTGGCCATATGCAATCATGACTGGAACCGGGGACAAAAGGATTTCATTGGAAATCTGAATACCAAAGGCATCAAAGAAATATGGAACGGAGAGGCGTATACGAAAATAAGAGAAAAGCATACCACCAGAAACTGGGGGAAAGAACCTGTCTGTTCGCTTTGTGACCACTGGTATACAGGCAAGGATTTATATGCAGGCAATTTGATTCAGGGGAAAAAATAATGTGTGGAATCTGCGGCTATACACGCATTAACAAATATGTTTCGGAAGAAGTGATCGTGGCCATGAAAAAGGCAATCGCCCACAGGGGACCGGATGATCATGGGACATATACTGATGAAAATATTGTATTGGGCCACCAGAGACTTGCTGTGATCGACCTTGAATCCGGTAAACAACCGCTTACGAATGAAGACGGCAGATTCTGGCTGATTGCCAACGGAGAAATTTACAATTATCGATCATTGAAATCAGATCTTGAGGCAAAGGGGCATATTTTTTCAACCCATTCGGACTCCGAGGTTTTACTCCATTTGTATGAAACGTATCAGGAGGAGATGCTTGAAAGAATCCAGGGCATGTATGCCTTTGCTATCTGGGATACCCATAAAAAGACCTTGTTTCTGGCCCGGGATCGGTATGGGCAAAAACCCCTTTATTATGCTCAGATTCAAAATCAGATTGTTTTTGCTTCCGAGCTGAAAGCCATCCTGAAATACCCTGGATTGAAAAAAGAGATTAATTCCCTGGCCCTGCGGCAATATCTGGCCTATGAATATGTGCCAGAACCCCTTTCGATATTTGAAAACATCAATAAATTGGAAGCCGGTTGTTTTTTGACCTGGCAAAAAGGGGAGATCCGTAATAAGAGATACTGGGATTTCCCGGTTACCGCACCAAAATTCAAGGGATCCCAGAAGGAGTGCTGCGAAGAATTACTTCGGCTGCTGGATGAGAGTGTCAAAAAAAGGCTCATGAGTGATGTTCCCCTGGGAATTTTTTTAAGTGGGGGACTGGATTCCAGTTTGATTACCGCGTTGGCCTGTCGGCATGTTACATCCCGGAAAATAAAAACATTTTCCATTGGGTTCCAGGAAAGATCCTACGATGAAACGCGCTATTCCAAATATGTTTCAGATTATCTGGGAACCGATCATATCAGCGAAACCCTGACCTCCTCTCAAATGATTGAGATACTGCCTGAAATTACAAAACTATATGATGAGCCCTTTGCAGATGCTTCAGCAATCCCCACGTATCTTGTATCGAAACTTGCCAAAAAGCACGTTACAGTTGCATTAAGCGGAGATGGGAGTGATGAACTTTTTGCAGGCTATGATCCGTTTCCGGCCCATCAGATTTCGAGGCTGTTTGAATGTCTGCCCAAATTTGTGAATGAAAAAATTTTTCGCAATATTATCCGGATGATAACCCCTTCGGACAACAATATGAGCTTTGAATTCAGGGCAAATAAATTTTTTAAGTATCTATATCATCCGCCTGTCTATAAAAATCAGATGTGGCTGGGCTGTTTTGATGCGTCCATGCAAAACGAGTGCTTAATTCATAAGGATGGTCATACAAGTGATGTGTACTCAGGGCTTATGGAGTTGGTTCGGACAACAAAAGGGCTTAACCCTATAGAAGCCATTATTTACGCTTATATTAAAACCTACCTGAGGGATGATATCCTGACAAAGGTGGATCGTGCCAGCATGGCCCATGGACTGGAGGTGAGATCCCCTTTTCTGGATTCTTCCATGAGTCAATTTATTGCATCCATACCGTCTTCATGGAAACTAAACCGGCTTGTCACCAAATATATTCTTAAAAAGAGTGCCAGATCAGTGCTCCCTAATTCTGTTATCAACCGAAAAAAGAAGGGGTTTGGTATTCCAAAAGCCAACTGGCTGAGGGGAATTTTAAGGGAAGATATTGAATCCTCATTTACCGCGCAGCGTATCAAAGAACAGGGATTGTTTGATTATCAATATGTCCAACAGCTGATACGGGACCACATGGATCGACGCAGGGATCATCAAAAGGAAATATGGACCCTTTTCATGTTTGACAAATGGTATCGAAATTACATGGTTTGAGAGTAAATCTGCGCTTATGCTAAAAATACTTTTTATCATTGACCATTTAGGCCAGGGCGGCGCCCAGAAAATGCTTTATTATCTGAGTACAGGACTGGTTAAAAAAATGAACTATCAGGTGGTGGTGGTCTCCCTTCAGAAAAGAAACATGTATTCTGGTTGGTTTGAAAAGGCTGGAATCAAAGTGATTCACTGCGGCATTGATATCCAGGGTTCCCCTCTGGAAACAAGTTCATTTGTTAAAACCCTTTTTTTTTCCGGGTGGAAAATGTTTCTTTCGTTTATAAAACTTTTAAAGCTGGTGGCAGAATTTAAACCGAATGTTATTTCCACGTTTTTATTCGGGGCTGACTTTTTCGGCACGGCGGCCGGACTATTTACCAGAACCAAAGTTGTCTGTGCCATACGGGCGACCAATATCTGGAAACGATGGTGGCATAAATTGGCCAGCCGTCTGACCTATCCGTTTGTCAGTTGTTTTACCGTAAATTCAACCAGAACAGCCATTTATCTTAATAAAAAAGAAGGGGTCCCGTTATCTAAAATCAAGTGTATTTTTAATGGCGTTGACTTGAAAAGGCCAATAGTGGATTGTGCAGCAGTGCGGGAAATGTATGAAGTCCCGGATTCGGTCTTTTGGGTGGTGGCCGTGGGGCGCCTGGATGAGCAAAAAGGGTTTGAATATTTAATTCAGGCTGCGGAATCATTAAAAAATAGTGGTATATCTTTTGTGCTGTCCATCTTTGGGGAGGGCCATTTGAGAGCCCTTCTCGAAAATCAGATTAAGGCGCTAAATCTGGAAGCATATGTTCGGCTCGAGGGCTATGCGGGGGACCTCAAACCTGTTTTACTCTCAGCAGATATGTTTGTACTGTCCTCACTTTATGAGGGTATGCCCAATGTGATTCTTGAAGCCATGTCCATGGGATTACCCATCGTGGCAGCTGATGTTGACGGCGTTTGTGATATCATAACCCATGAAAAGGATGGGCTTATGGTTCAGACAAAAAATCCCGAGGACCTGTATGCGGCACTGTATAGGCTTTGTGGAGATAAAGATCTGAGAAAAAAAATGTCTGAAAATGGATATGAACGTGTAAAAAGAAATTTTTCCATTGAATCCATGTGCAGGCAATACCATGATTTGTATCAATTGGTTATCGCCGATGTGGCTGGTATAACATTTTAATATCAAAGTTGATTTATGTATAAAATACCCCTTACCAAACCTTATCTCACCACGGATATGATCAAGAGAGTTCAAGAAACCATGGAAAGTGGCTTCTGGACAGAAGGCCCGGTAGTAAATGAACTTGAATTTCTTTTTGAAACATATATTGGATGCGGCCATGCTTTGGCGGTCACATCCTGCACCACAGGTTTGGAGATAGCACTCCGTGCCCTTGGTATTGGGGCCGGCGACGAGGTGATTGTCCCGGATTACACCCATCCGGCAACGGCCCAGGTGGTTTTTTTGGTGGGTGCAGTGCCTGTCATTGTAGATGTTGATCCATGCACAATGAATATTGACTACGATAGTATAGTACAGGCCATTTCACCAAGGACAAAAGCGGTCATTCCGGTGTCTATTTTCGGAAATCCCATAAACTGGCCAAGGCTTGACGAAATCAAAAGAAAATATTCTCTATTGGTAATTGAAGATGCAGCCTGTGCCATTGGTTCCTCTTTCCAAGGGGTCAGGACAGGGTATCATCCGGATATTTCGGTTTTCAGTCTCCATCCCAGAAAGACAATCGCCATTGGAGAGGGAGGGATGATCACCACCAATAGTTCCCGATTGTATGATTGGATGAAGTCGTACAAGAATTTTGGCGCTAAATATCAGGAAAAGAGTGATTTGCCGATGTTTACCGGAATCGGCACCAATTGTAAACTCAGCGATATCACTGCATCCATCGGTCTTGAACAGATAAAACAGGTGGATGTGCTGGTTGACAGAAGAAGAGAGTTGGCGGCATCTTATACCCGGTTGTTGGAGGGAATTGAACCGATTGAATTTCAAAAAGTAACAATGGGTGGGGAGCATGCATATCAGTCATTTTGTATCCAGGTGGACAACCGGGATATGATAAAAAAAGAGATGCGGCAGGCGGGTATTGAGGTACAGATTGGAACCTTTGCCCTTCATCGGGAAAATGCTTTTCACCCATCACCCATGTGCAAATTGCCAGCATTGCCCCATCAGAGCCTGAATGTTTTCGAACGGACGCTTGCTCTGCCCATGTATCATGATATGACATTATTCGAACAAAAAATGGTTGTGAATGCATTGGTTAAATTGATTCGAAAGGATTCTTGAAAAATGTGTGGAATCTGCGGAATTTACAATCAAGACGGCAATCCGATTTCTTTAAATATTCTCAAAAAGATGACCGATGTGATTGCCCACAGAGGACCTGATGGTGAAGGGCAGTTTGTGGACAGGTTCATCGGCTTGGGGCACAGGCGTCTTGCAATAATAGACTTGTCTGAAAAAGGCAGCCAGCCAATGACTTCCCTGGATGGAAGATTTGTGATCAGTTACAATGGGGAGGTGTATAATTTTAAAGAGATCCGCAGGGAGCTTGAGGCGAAAGGGTATTGCTTTATATCCCAAACAGATACCGAGGTGATTCTCAATGCATATGCCTTATGGGGTGTTGAGTGCATTTCTCGGTTTAATGGAATGTTTGCCTTTGCCATTTGGGACAGAAAGAAAGAAACCTTGTTTCTCGGACGTGATCGCTATGGAACAAAACCACTATATTTCATTCAAAAACAGGGTCTGTTTTTATTTGCTTCTGAAATCAAATCCATTCTTCAACACCCATTCGGCAGGGCAGAATTGGATAAAAAGGCGTTGCTGGAATATTTTACATTTCAAAATTTTCTTACCGAAAGAACCTTGTTTAAAAATATCAGGATATTGCCGGCGGGTCATTATTTGTTGGTTTCATCCCGGGATCAGCACGGAGTGTCACCAAAAAAATATTGGGATTTCAAATTTTCAGAACCAGATCATCCCAGTGATGAACAAGAATACTTAGAAGAACTTGATCGATTGTTCAAACAGGCTGTCAAACGTCAGCTGGTCAGTGATGTGGAAGTCGGTGCATATCTAAGTGGCGGTCTTGATTCAGGATCGATCACGTCGGTTGCCTCCTCCTGTCTTCCCTATATCAAGTCTTTTACCTGCGGATTTGACCTTCATTCTGCATCGGGTCTTGAAATGGGGTTTGATGAACGAGAAAAAGCAGAGCACATGTCCTACCTTTTTAAGACCGAGCACTATGAAATGGTACTTAAGGCCGGAGATATGGAGCGGTGCCTCCCACAGCTCACAAGACATCTGGAAGAACCAAGGGTCGGACAGAGTTATCCGAATTTTTATATATCGCGATTGGCCAGTAAATTTGTAAAAGTTGTCCTGTCAGGTACCGGTGGAGATGAGATATTCGGAGGATATCCCTGGCGCTATTACAGGGCGGTTGTGAACACTGATTTCGAAGATTACATCGATAAATACTATCTTTACTGGCAAAGACTGATTTCCAACAAAGAGATAAAAACGGTATTCTCTCCTATCTGGAAAGATGTCAAAGATGTTTGGACTCGTGATATATTTCGGGATGTATTCCAGGATCATGCAGAGCAGCTGACCCGGCCTGAAGATTATATCAACCATTCTCTATACTTTGAGGCCAAAACATTTCTCCATGGATTGCTGATTGTAGAGGATAAACTAAGCATGGCCCACGGACTTGAATCAAGAGTTCCTTTTCTGGACAATGATCTGGTCGATTTTTCTTTGAAACTGCCAGTGGGGCTGAAGTGCGGAAAGTTAAGCGAAGTGGTTCGTATAAATGAGAATGAACCCGGACCTAAAACAGTCCGGTATTTTGAAAAAACCAGGGACGGAAAGATTGCTTTGCGTAAAATGATGGAAAAATATGTTCCAAAAGAAATTTCAGAAAACATTAAACAAGGATTTTCTGCTCCGGATGCCAGTTGGTTTAAGGGGGATAGCCTGGATTATGTCCGAAGAATAATTTACAATAATCAATCTCCGATTTATCAGTATTTTGATCAACAAAATGTTCAGAAACTAGTGGATGAACATCTTTTCGGTGTTAAAAACAGAAGATTATTCATCTGGTCCTTGATAAATTTTAATCATTGGCTGAAGATGTTTCACGTATAAGATGGCAACAAGTAAAAGAGAAAATATTTGCATATGCATAATTTCCGATTGATAGATTTTTCTGACGTTGAAGATAAGATACTTTATGATCAATTGATTTTTAAAGATAAAAGAAGTTTTATCCAGCAGTCTAGTTGGTGGGCAGAAATCGTGTGTAGAATCAGTGGCGACACTCCGATTTTTGTGTGTTGTGATAAAACAAAACTTGCAGCAAGTATGTATTTTTTTAAAGGAAAGTTCGGTAATATTCTGGTTTCCAATATTCAACCTGGATCTTTGGGTACTTTTACGTGCATGGAGCAGAACCCTGATAAACGAAGGGAAATGTATCGCGACATTATTACATTCTTGATTGATTTTGCCCGATTGAGAAAATGTATCTCCATAACCGTTACAGATAATCCCCTTATTGATGATGAAAAGGTCTATATAGAAGAGTTCTTGCAGCCAGAAGCATCTATGGAAACCTTTATTCAAGTAATTGAGTTGGAGGAGTATTTCGATCAAAAAGGGAATGTCCAGCTACCTGCGTATCTTAAACGTACATGCCTGAGCCGGAATATAAACAAATCAATGCATCATGGTTTCGATTTTTCTGTCGAAAATAGTCTGAAAGAACTTATGAAATGGTATAACGAAGTCCATTGTGTGAGAATAAAAGAGTTGAAGGGGACGCCTTTGCCGGTGGAAATTTTTCAAAATATTGGTTTGTTTCTTGGCAAAGGAAATGCTTATTTTTTTAAAATAACCAAAGGAAATAAAATCCTGGCAGGAGCACTTTGTATCTGCAGAAGTAAGGGTGTTATTGATAATTATATGATGTCAGCTTCAACGGATGCCATCAAGAAAGGGGTGAATTATTTTCTGATGGATAATCTTCTAAAATGGTGTTTTTTAAATAAGATGACTCTGTTTAACTGGCAATCCTCTAACCCTCCGGACGGGGGGATTTTTAGATTTAAAAAACATTGGGGAAGTAAGGTCCTGCCGTATTCTTTTTATTGTAAAATCCTTGACAAGAAAAAATTTAGAGCGCTTCAACAAAATGATTTACCATCAATCCAAAAGGAGTACGAAGGCCATTTTCTTGCTCCTTATCCGTTGTTAATTGATAACAAGCAGGGTCGGTTTTCAAAAAAAGAGATTGTTGGAATAGCACCGTCTGTCCCGGAGGGAAGATGAAAATATTGCTGCTCGGTGCAGGCGGTTTCCTTGGTAGACATTTGATGGTTTATTTTAGGGATCAAGGTCATGATGTTACCCCGGTCTTTCATAAATCGTCGGTCAATAAGGATGGGTTATCAATTGCAATGGAAGATGAACGTTCGCTTGCAAGCATTCCCCTCGAGGTTGAAGTTGTGATTAATTGTGCAGCAATTGTTCCGCCTGATCAATTACAGATACTACCCGGACACCTCGATCCTGTTAATGGGTATGGATTGTTGCTCCTTTTGGAACGATTAAAAAACCTATCCATCCATTTTATTCATATTTCTTCTTCCCATTGTCTACCTCGACAAAGCGCCATCGTAGGAGGAACATATGAAGCGAGCAAATTTGCCGGGGAAGTCCTTTGTCAAGTGTATAGAAAACAATTTCAGAATGATATCACTTTGATCAGGCCGAGCTATATTTATGGACCTTC